>JAJTBH010000046.1 GCA_021287005.1 Anaerolineae bacterium | reverse complement strand
GAAGTAGTCCTGGCACCCGGAAGATTACAGGCATACAGGCTAATTAATAATGTTGTTAGGGTTAATAATCCTGTTATCTTTTTCATAATTTTTCCTGAAGTTGATATCAATGGTCATAATATTATAGCGTATTCCATTAAGCATTTCACGGAGATGTTTCTCATCAACACGCAAGACCCTTTAATTAACGTCACAAGCATTATTTTGGTTCTATTGTATAATTTTATCCAGATAATGAGAACATATGTCATTCGCCTTCAACATCGCGGGTGATCCTTGTGTTTCCGGATGGAAAAAAACCAGTAAACAGCCCGGTGGATTTTGCGGTTTTACGGCAAATATCAATGGAATATGGTCACCAGTTGGCTGTTGTTATTAACGACGAAGATTGGCGTTTCGACGCAGCCGGCGCCGGTTTAATCACTTTTGACTCATTACGCCAGGCGCAAAAATCAACCTGGAAGCGTGATAAACTTCCTTTTAAGAAAAAAGGTGTACAGGATAGAAAATTAATAGACCCGGAATCCGTGCTCGCTTAAATTGACAAAAAAAAATACACAAATCAAATGAATCTTCCTGACCGAGATGAAAGAAATGTGGCAATCATATTATTATCGGTTGTATTTTTGATGTTTATGGGTTTTTTTATTCCGGCAGCGAAAATCACCTTAAGGCCTGACCATAAACCAATTACGACCTCATTTTCAATATCCGCTAATCCCAATACCCATTCGGTGTTTGCCGGTGGCGGCATCCCTGCGCGTATTGAAAAAGTGATCGTGAGTGGAAAAAGCTCGGCGTCTGCAACGGGAATTTTGGAAATTCCTCAAAATATTGCAGAGGGAGAAATCACGCTTAATAATTTATCGGGAGAAAGTATTTTTTTACCCGCAGGAACCATTGTGATGGTTAACGGATCGGCGGATAATAAATATTCGATTTTAAGCGACGTTAATTTGGGAAAAGATGTTAAAACTGAAAACGTAAAAATTCGAGCCGTTTCAGCCGGGGCCAGTTTTAATTCGGAAGCCGGAACGGTGACAAATATTGAAAAAGATTACGGTTTAAAAATTACTTTAGTTAACCAGAGTGCTATAACGGGCGGAACTGATAAACCTGTTCAAGCGGTATCAGACGAAGACTATAAAAGACTTAAAAATGACTTAATAACTTCCTTACAACCGGAAGCGAGACATTTAATTATCCAGAAATTACATCCGGGGGAAACATTGGTGGGTGATATGATTCAGCTTGTTGATGTTCAAAAGGAAGATCTTGATCATCCCGTGGGACAGACGGCTGATGGAATAACCTTATCTTTGGATGTAGAATTTCAGGGGTGGGTAATAACGGATGAAGATTTAAAAACCATCGCGGGCATGAATCTTGCTTCAAACCTGGAAAGAGGTCGTGAATTTGTACCGGGAAGTTTGTCAATTAAAACGCTGGGGGCTCCGGTGATACACGACGATCAAATAACCTGGCAAATCGAAGCCATGCAAGAAAGTCGTGAAATTTTGCCACTGGAAGATATCAGAGAAAATATTCGGGGTATGACAGTGCCGGCAGCATTGGAACGTTTGGAAAAGGATTTTAAATTTGCGGTAAAACCAAATATTGAGATGTTTCCATATGGCTGGCCGATTTTGCCTTTTTATTATATGAGAATTAATGTGGTGGTGAATTGATGAGCAGAATTTTGGCTGTTGACCCGGGCGATAAACGGATTGGTCTGGCAATTAGCGACTTAAGCGGCACGATTGCAAACCCATTAACTGTCATCGAGCATGTCAGTCGCATGGTTGATGCGGCCGTCATCGCTCAAAAGGCATATGAAAATGAGGTCATGTTAATTGTGGTTGGGCAGGCACTTGATTCAGAAGGGCAGGTTGGTCCACAAGGCCGAAAAGCGCAGCGCATGGCGGACGCGATTAAGGAACAAACCCAAATTGAAGTGATTCTTTGGGATGAAAGCCACAGTACACAAACCGCAAGAGAAGCCAGAATTCTTATGGGGGTAAATCGAAACAAACGTAAAGGGCATATGGATGAACTGGCTGCCACTGTGATTTTGCAGACATATCTTGATTTTCGAAAACCCGCCAGTCAGGAATAAACAGAATGAAAAATTTTAAAATATTATTTATTCTGGTATTATGCGTCGTTTTTTTAATTCTACTTATTACCGTTTCAGGAATTGTGATTACGCTTCCCAGTAAAACGGAGAAGGTTTTTGGTCCGGCAGGATCCGATAACGGATATCTGCAAAAATTGGGTTATTCGATCAGGTTGTTTTTGGTTGAGGACGATCTCGTAAAACCGCTGGATGCCAATGGAAAAATAAAAAAATTTAAAATCGGTTTTGGAGATGCACCCGATACAATTTGCCAAAACCTGATGGAAAATGAGTTAATAAAAAATTGTGATGCTTTTAAATTATATTTAATTTATAGCGGTCTGGATCGCGGAATTCAAGCCGGTGAATATAAATTATCGGCTTCCATGAATGTTATGGAAATTGCCAGAACCATTCAGGATTATCACCCGGAAGATGTCAGTTTTAATATTCTTGCCGGTTGGCGACTGGAAGAAATCGCAGCAGCATTACCCACATCCGGGATTAATATTTCCTCAGACACATTTTTAAATTCAACACAAAGTGTGAATGGGGTTTCTCTGCCGGATGAATACAGCGATTTTACATCCTTTGAAGGTTTGTTGATGCCCGGCAGTTATACGGTTAAACGGGAAATCGAGATTTATGCGCTGCTGACTCAATTTATGCAAACCTTCGATGAAAAAGTGGATGGAGAAATTAGAGCGGGGTTTAAACAACAAGGCTTAACCCTGCACCAGGCTGTGATTCTGGCATCCATTGTGGAACGAGAAGCCATCATGGATGAAGAAAAAACACAAATTGCATCCGTGTTTATTAACCGCATTCATAACGGCATGAAACTGGAAAGCGATCCTACCGTTCAATATGCGTTGGGGTATAATGAATTATTAAAAACATGGTGGAAAACGCCGCTTAATGGTGAGGACCTGAATATTAATTCTCCATATAACACCTATCTTTATGGCGGATTACCCCCCACGCCAATTTGTAACCCGGGAATTAAAGCGCTGAGGGCTGTGGCTTTTCCAGATAACACGAATTTTTATTTTTTCAGGGCTAAATGTGATTCATCCGGTTTGCATAATTTTTCGGAAACATATGATGAACACGTCTCGAAAGCTTGTCCTTAGTGTAAGATTGAATTAAAATGTTTTTATATCCAATCATTGAAGGAAATATTTGTTATGGAAATACTGGGAATAGATGTAGGCGGGTCTGCGCTTAAAGGCGCTATTGTTGATGTCCAGTCCGGCAAGATGTTAACCGAACGCATTCGAATTG
This sequence comes from Anaerolineae bacterium, assembly GCA_021287005.1. GTDB lineage: Bacteria > Chloroflexota > Anaerolineae > Anaerolineales > Anaerolineaceae > JAJTBH01. Next base: position 13,876 of record JAJTBH010000046.1, on the reverse strand, counting down.
CCACACCGGAAGGTGGAAAACCGGAGGACATGGCCCAGGTTGCTGGTCAAATAGTTGAACAACTTAATTGGAAGGGCCCTATTGGTTGCGGTTTTCCGGCGGTCGTTAAAAAAGGTGTGGCGTTTTCCGCTGCAAATGTTGATAAAAGCTGGATCGGGACCAGTGTTTCCGATCTATTTTCAAAATACACAAAATGCCCGGTTTATACTGCCAATGATGCCGATGTAGCCGGCTTTGCAGAAATGGAATTTGGCGCAGGCCGAGAATATTATAACGATGTGGTTTTAATCTTAACCCTGGGTACCGGTATTGGAACGGCATTATTTTCCGAAGGGCATTTAATGCCCAATATGGAGTTTGGCCATATTGAAATTCGCGGTAAAGATGCAGAAAAAAGAGCATCAGCCGCACAACGAACCAACAAAAAATTAAGCTACCGGCGTTGGGCTGAACATTTACAAGAATATCTTGAACACATGGAAGCTTTATTAAATCCTGATGTGATCATTATGGGCGGTGGAATCAGCAAAGACTCGGACAAATTCATGCCTTATCTGCATACCCGTGCGAAATTATTAATTGCCACATTACAAAACCAGGCCGGGATCGTTGGCGCAGCCATGTATGCCAAACAGCAATTATCAACCGCCGAAAATTCCGCCAAGAGTTAATTTCTTTAGATCATTAAAAACGGTAATTATTTCGTTTTCTGTAACAGGTGCGCCATCTTTAAGATGGCGCAATTGATTCTCGCGGGCCTTACGCAGGGCTACCTCACGAATATTCTGCTGAGATTGCAGTGATTCCTTCACCAGTGCGGCTCCGGCGGCATATCCGATAATCGGGTTTAAAGCTGTAACGATGATGCTGTTTTGGGATAACCATAAGCCGGCTTTTTCGCGATTTGCAGTTAACCCCAGTACACATTTTTCCGTAAATGCATTAATCGAACCGATCATGATCTGCATCATTTCAAAAAGGTTATGAGCCATGATCGGCATCATCACGTTTAACTCAAGCTGGCCAGCCTGGGAGGATAATAACACAGTCGTGTCACAGCCAATAACATGGAACATGGCCATATTTAACATCTCAGCCAAGACCGGATTTACTTTTCCGGGCATGATGCTGGAACCGGGTTGAACGGGAGGCAAACGTAATTCATCCAAACCGGTGGCCGGGCCTGAAGATAATAATCGGAAATCGTTTGCGATACGGGTTAATGTAACAGCCAGTGTACGTAGTGAAGCTGAAAAATCCAGCATATCCGCAGTCGATTGCATGGACTCAAAAAGATTATCAGAAGATACAAGCTGTAAACCGGTTAATCGGGTTAACTCGCTTATCATTCGCGAATGATATAAAGGGTGCGCATTAATGCCTGTTCCAACAGCCGTCCCGCCGATCCCAAGTCGCCGTAAACCGATAGCGGCTTGTTCAATACGGGCGCGATCACGCCGAATTGCGGTTGCGTAGGCGGAAAACTCCTGGCCTAAACGAACCGGCACCGCGTCTTGAAGATGGGTTCGACCAGATTTAACCACATCGTCAAATTCGAGGGCTTTTTGTTCAAGCGCCCCGGATAAATGATCAATCGTTAACAACAGTTCATCGAGCCGCCAGAGACAACCCAACCGAATGGCAGTCGGGATAACATCATTGGTGGATTGAGACATATTTACATGATCATTGGGATGAACGATGTATTCACCGGGCTGCCCGCCAAGCAGAATTGTGGCGCGATTGGCAATTACCTCATTGGTGTTCATGTTATGGCTCGTGCCGGCCCCGGCCTGAAAAGGATCTACTACAAATTGATCGTCCCATTGTCCTGCCACCACTTCTTCAGACGCTTTAATCAGAGTGTCGACAATGTGGGGTGGCAGCAGTCCCAGTTCCGAATTTACTCTGGCGGCGGCCAGTTTAATGGTGCCCATTGACCAGATAAAGGCTTTCCAGGGTTTTAAACCGGAAACAGGGAAATTGATTACAGCCCGTTGGGTTTGGATGCCATAGAGGGCTTTGGCCGGTACAGGTAATTCACCTAATGAGTCATGTTCAATACGAAAGTTGGATTCCATAATTGACATTTTACCAATAAAAAGAGAAAGCCCCAAGATGGAGCTTTCTCTTTTTTATTTTTTTTCGGTCTTTTCAGGAAAGGGATTTATATCCCGGTCCATTTATAAAGAAATCAATATTGTCCTGAATATCGGGGGTGAGATCAAGTTCCTCTCCCGGAGATAGAGACCGAGTGGAAGTTAAATGTACCGGATTGTGTTCAACATCCATGCCGTCAAAAATTTCTGTGAAACCAGGCGTACCAACCGGTTTAACCTGCCGCTGACCTTCAAGGGCAATATAAACGGTAGGAACTTCCTTTTTAGGGAAGATCGCTCCAAACGGGCACTCGGCCACGCATGCGCCGCAATCGATGCATGTTTTTTCATCGATATAAAAGGTCGGATATTTATCGGCCGGGATGCCGGGGATAATACATTCCACAGGGCAGACTGCAACACAACTGCCTTCACGCAAACACAAACTGGTAATGACATGCGTCATTGAATAATCTCCCGATTACTTGATCTGACCTTCAACAAAACGGTCTTCAACGGCAGCCCAGTCGACCACATTCCACCAGTTCTGAACGAACTCGGCGCGGCGGTTTTGGTATTTTAAATAATAAGCGTGTTCCCAAATGTCCACTCCCACGAGCGGATAAAGACCGTCGGAAACGGGGGAATCCTGGTTGGGTGTTGAATGAACAAGTAACGAGCCATCGGCTTTTTTGCTTAACCAGGCCCAACCACTGCCGAATCGACCCAGGGCTGCTTTTTCAATTTCCTGTTTAAAAGCGGCAAAACTACCGAAAGTTTTATTTATGGCATCGGCCAGTTTTCCTTTGGCTTCACCGCCGCCTTTGGGGCTCATGGTAGCCCAATAAACATTGTGATGGAAGTATCCACCACCGTTGTTTTTAACAGCCATACGGATATCTTCAGGAATGGCATTTAAATCGCTTAATAGTTTTTCGATACTCAGTTTAAAAAGTTCCGGGTGTTTTTCAAGTGCGGCATTTAAATTGTTTAAATAGGTCTGGTGATGCTTGCCGTAATGAAATTCCATCGTTCGAGCGTCCAAATAGGGCTCGAGAGCGTCAAGCGCATAAGGTAATGGGGCTAGTTCGAATGACATTTTTACCTCCTATGATAAAATTGTTATATATTTCCCATATATATTAAATATTAATTTCGCCCGATGGATTTGTCAAGTCAAATAATGAAAATCGCCAAAAATAGTCCAAATTACCTATCTTTTATCGTCATAGCCATTGGAATTCTGGCCGTATCCAGTTCGTCTTTAATCATTCGCAGTGCTCAAAAAGAGGTGCCGTCTCTGGTTATCGCGGCGGCCCGGCTAAGCATTGCAGCTATCATACTGGGCATTATCGTTTTATTTAAAAACAAAAATGAAATTAAACTGCTCGGTTTAAAACAATTTTTTTTACTGGTGTTATCCGGAATCTTTCTTGCAGGGCATTTTGCAACCTGGATTACCTCTCTGGAATATACATCCATTGCCAGTTCAGTGGTGCTGGTTTGTTCTACTCCCTTGTGGGTGGCTTTGTTATCGCCAATATTCATAAAAGAAAAACCCGGAAAAACATTATGGGCCGGCATGGGTTTAACATTAATCGGTGCTGTTGTTGTCGGCTTGAGCGGGAGTCTGCAAATAACGGCCTCTGGGCCTGTTTTTAGCGGTTTTAAAACAGTTGACCAGTCCAGAGCCCTTTTTGGTAATTTTTTAGCCTTATTGGGCGCCTGGAGCGAAACAGGTTATATTCTGATCGGGCGCGGCCTACGACGAAAAATATCCATCATGCCATACACTTTTTTGGTGTACGGCAGCGCTGCGGTGGTTTTATTGATAATTGTTTTTGCAACCGGATTGTCCATTACAGGTTATTCACCAATTGCATATTTTTGGTTGGCCGCCCTGGCGATCGTTCCACAATTGATAGGACATACCAGTTTTAATTGGGCCCTGGGATATTTAAATGCCGCTTTTGTTTCGGTAGCCCTCCTGGGTGAGCCCGTTGGAACAACGATTCTTTCGTATATCATTTTAAAAGAATCTCCCACCATCATCGAAATGGTGGGAGGGATCTTGATTTTAATGGGGATTTATATTACTTCTCAAGCAAAAAATTCAAACAATTCTTAGGAATTAATACAAATCCAGTTTTTCCTTGAGTTTTTCCGTAGCATGCGCCTGGCGACTGAAAAGGAAATTTAGTTCGCGAATCCCGGCGATTAAGCCGGCGTTAATGGCGCTGGCAGGCATTCTCCATTCCCAATTGCCGCCTAATTTTCCAGGGTAATTCATACGAGCAGCATTACCCAATGATAAAAAGTCTTGCATCGGGGCAATTGCATAAGCTGCCACTGAGCCCCAGACACTGCGAATCATATCCCAGGAAATGTTCTCTCCGGAGCATGCCAAATAACGACGGCAAAGGTCCTTTTCGACATCGGGAGCCGTTTCGTACCATCCGCGAACGGTGTCGTTATCGTGTGACCCGGTATAAGCAACACAATTGACGGGATAATTATGCGGCAAGAATGGATTAATTGGGGTATCGAAACCAAATTGCATAATTTTCATACCCGGCAGATTATATTTTTCGCGCAGGGCGACGACATCACGCGTAATTTCACCAAGATCTTCGGCGATAATCGGCAGGTCTCCCAGTTCGTTTTTGATTACATCAAAAAATATCTCGCCGGGGCCTTTAACCCATTTACCCTCTTCGGCGGTCGGTTTATCGGCTTGAACTTCCCAATATCCGGCGAAGCCTCTGAAGTGATCCAGGCGAACAATATCAACCTGTTCCAAAGTGGATTTAATGCGGCTAATCCACCATTTATAATGGGTCTTTGCATGGGCATCCCAGCGATATAAAGGATTACCCCATAGTTGACCTGTCGGTGAAAAATAATCCGGCGGTACGCCTGCAACCACGGTTGGTCTGCGTTCTTCATCAAGGTAAAACAGGTCGGGGTTGGCCCAGGTATCAGAAGAATCGAAGGATACAAAAATCGGAATATCACCGACGATTTTTATATCATGACCATTGGCGTATTGATGTAAGGCCGACCATTGTTTAAAAAACAGAAATTGATAAAATTTTTGACTCTCAATATATTCAAAATTTGACTTGAGAAATTTCTTGAGCTGATCTTCATCATGCATCCGGAGCGCTTCCGGCCAATTGCTCCAGGAGACACCGCCCTGGCTTTCTTTAATCGCCATAAACAATGAATAATCATCCAACCAGAAAGACTGTTGAGCCGAAAAAGCCTGAAATGATGAGATGAGGAGGCTGTTGGTTGAGTTTTTAAAATGGCGATAGGCACGGGCAAGAATGGTCTTTTTCCATTCAATCGTCCGACCAAAATCAATTTTTTCATCATTAAAGATAGGCCTGTCTTCCAGGTCTTTTAACGTTAACAAACCATCTTCAATTAATAAAGCGGGACTGATTAAATTAGGGTTGCCCGCAAAAGCCGAAAAACATTGATAGGGCGAATCTCCATAACCGGTGGGACCTAAGGGTAATACCTGCCATAAACTGCAATCTGCCTGAGCAATAAAATCAATCCACCGATAGGCTTCGGGCCCAAGATCTCCGATTCCATCGGGGCCGGGTAAACTGGTCGGATGAAGTAAAATACCTGAAGAACGAATTAATGCCATTATAAAATATCCTTCTAAAAAAAATTAAGAATTTACAAAGTTAAGGTATAAATTTGCATAAGATAAAGCCGGTTTTTTCCATGAAAAATCTTGCTGCATGGCACGAAGCTGTAAGGATTTCCAGGCGGTTTTATCTTCATATACGGAAAGAGCATGTGTTAATGAGCCCGCCAGGTCGGACCCGATTGGGTTCTTAAACAAAAAGCCGGTCCCATTAGAATCATCTTCAGAATAATTTACAATACTATCCTTAAGCCCACCTGTTGCTCGAGCAATTGGGATGCAGCCATACCGCATGGCAATCATTTGCGCCAATCCGCAGGGTTCATAACGGGAAGGCATCATTAACATATCTGCACCCCCATAAATTCGACGGGAAAGTTTAACGTCAAATTTAATAGCTGCTCGAACCTGGTTGGGAAATTCAGCCGAAAGTTTTCGGGCATCCTCTTCGAGTTTTGAATAACCCGTTCCAAGCAGGATTGCGACCCAGGGTAAATCTGATATCTGCCGTAAAGCTTCAATGGCTATATCAACTCCTTTTTGAGGGTCAAGGCGGCTGATGAGCGCAATCAGAGGAATATCGAGACTGTTATTAAATTCAAATTCCTTAAACAGCGCTTCTTTATTAATCCGCCGCAAGTCAAGAAAATTGGTGGTATAACGCGTCGGTAAAGCCTCATCCGTTTCCGGATTCCAGAGAGACTGGTCAATTCCGTTGATAATTCCGGAAACCGTACTTTCGCGCGTTTTAAGAAAACTTTGGAGACCACAGCCGAATTCAGGCGTTAATATTTCGGTAGCGTATGTGGGCGATACGGCGACGATCTGGTCGGCGGTTAACAGCCCCATTGGCAAAGGCAGGTTTCTGGCCCATTCCGGAAGGGCTTCGCTTTCTGTGGGTGAGATGCCAAACCCTTCCAATTCACTTTCTGAACCTGTGCCCATATAAGGCAGATTATGAATGGTGAGAATGGAATGACAATTTTTGTAAAAAGGATCGTCCTGGCGCATCTCGCTGAGTTTGTAAACAGCAACGGCCGTGTGCCAATCATTGGCATGTAAAATATCCGGCTGCCAGTTAATTTGCCGCGCAAATTCAAGAACGGCAAGCGAGAAAAAGAAATATTTTTGACCGTCCACCTTGTTATCGCCGCTATAAACGGGAGAATCGGAAGGAATAACGGGCGCTCCGGAGAAAAAATAAACGGGAATATCGTTTGTCTGGGTTTGAAAAACTTTAACAGGAATATCGCCCGATGTATGAGGAATAACAAAATTGGCCACGGGGATTGAATTTAATGTTTTTTGACAAACCATGGCATGACATGGAATTGCGATGCGAATATCCAATTCGTAACTGTCGAGTTCCCCAGGGATCATTTCATGTAATGCTTTTGGCAAAGCATAGGCGACATCACCTAATCCGCCCACCTTGATGAATGGATCGGCTTCCGCCGAGATAAACAAAATCCGTAAGGTCTTTTTTCCAGTTTTTGTCATTAGCAATCTCTTTATTCCTTTAGAAATTAAAGCATTTCAAAATAATCTTTAGGTGTAGCTGTTTCAACACTTATGCCGATGAGTTCAGCCAATTGTGTCGCAAGCTGAGATTTTTGTTCAGCGTCTTTTTTGCTCCAGGTACGGCTTTTAATTTCCAGAAAACTTCCAAGGCCGGGTTTAATCAAGGTGTCGATATTGATAAAAAACTCAGTGCCCTGATATTTTATCAGAAATCTCAACCGGTCTTTTTCAATTTCATTTTCAAAACGAGGTTTAAAATATTCGCGATAAAAACGTAAACTTTGAATGGCGGGAGCGATGTAACGGCTTCGCGATAATAACACATTACTGAAAATATGCCCTTCGCGCGCCGGGCCAATATGCGTCAATCTGGAGCGAACATTAGAAACGTTATTCTGGTTATCGATGAAATGATCTTCGCGATAACGAATATATCCTTGATTATTATCTTCAAAAGAAAAATAAGTATCATATTCGCGATAATGACGATTGCGAATGATTTCAATTTCAGGCGAAGAAAGAGCATTAATCACCGGTTGTGTATCTTTGATCGGAATCTTAACTTGAACTTCAAAGGTTTCTTCTTCGATTGCACCGCCAATTGCAATTAATTTTGAGAGGATGGATTGTTCGCGCAGCGTTAAAAAGGCATCAATTTTGTGGGCTAAATCCTGGCTTTGCTGCAAAATTTCTGGCAGGTTGATCGTCATCAGGGCACCTTGTTTAAGCACCCATTTACCATTAATCATCACATCGGTAACATCACTGGATTTGCTGGCATAAACGAGCTGCGCATAGATGGCGTCATTAGATCGGCGAAAATGAGGCTGGTTGTGTAAAGGAGAAATATCAACGAGGATTAAATCGGCGCGTTTTCCCGGCGTTAATGAACCGGTAATATCATCCAGATGAATGGCTTCTGCGCCCATACGAGTGGCCATCAATAAAGCGGTTGTAGCGGGGAGCGCGGTTGGGTCTCCGGTTCCAGTTTTTGCAAGAAAAGACGCCAGGCGGACTTCTTCAAACATATCCAGGTCGTTGTTGGAGGCCGGACCGTCCGTTCCAATGCCCACCTTTAAACCAAGATTAAGCATTTTGGAAACGGGTGCAATTCCCGATGCCAGTTTCATATTTGAGGACGGGTTATGTGAAACGCCCGTATTACTGTGAATTAAAGTACGAATCTCACCTTCATCAATGTGTACACAATGGGCAGCTATGACTTTTGCATCGAGCAAACCCTGTTTTTTAACATAAGGAATGACCGGCATACCGGTCTGTTTACGCATATTTTCAACTTCAAGAGCGGTTTCAGAGAGGTGCGTATGAAGCGGAACGTCGAATTCAATGGCCAGTTTGGCGGTTGCGTTTAGGATTTCATCCGTACAGGTATAGGGCGCATGGGGTGCAACTGAAGGAACAATAAGCGGGTGTCCCTTCCATCGTTTAATAAAGTCACGGGCTGCGGCAAGAGATTCTTCATAGGGGGATGCATCGGGAGAAGGGAATTTTAATACGGTTTGTGAACAAATGGCTCGCATACCGGCGTCGGCTGCCGCTCGGGCCACATCTTCTTCAAAATAATACATATCCACAAAGGTTGTCACGCCGCTGCGAATCATTTCGGCACAGGCCAACAATGTACCTAGGCGTACAAAATCCGGAGAGACAAATTCTCGTTCGACCGGCATCATATATCCCATCAGCCAAACGTCCAGACGCAGATCATCCGCCAAACCACGCAGCAGGGTCATTGGAACGTGTGTGTGCGCATTGATTAATCCAGGCATCAGCACCTTTCCAAGGCAATCAACGGTTTGTTCCGCCTGGAATTCTGACAGAATATCCGACTCGGGACCGACATCAAGAATGTGGTCTGCTTCAATGGCAAGTGCTCCGGGATTAAAAATGGACATGCTTGAATCCATGCTTAAAATAATGGCATTTTTTAATATCAGGTCGGCTTTTTTCATAAAATTGGTCTCCTGTAAAATGCAGTCGTTAGATATTGCGGCGTAAAAAATCAAGACCGGTATTTAACGCCCATAAAGGAGCATTGGGTCTTGGCCCGCCATGAGAACGTTCGATTTGGAATTTATTCCCGTTATTATTTACAAAAACATGGACATGCGGCCAGGGAGAATTATGGTCCAGGAATATTCCCAGCGAGATTTTATTTTTTTCAGAGAAAGAAAGAAATTGTTCTTCGAAAACAGACAGGGTTTCCGTTGCCATATCCATGATGGATGCTTCAGCAAGATGGCCGGTTTTTAATCGGTCCAACATTTGTTTATCCAACCCCGATTGCATGATGAATAAATGGTTTATATTCCCATTTAACTTTGCGGCTATCACAGTCTCGAGAGTATCCTTATCAAAACCATAAATATCGTTGCCAAGACGGGAAACAACTTCGTCCAACATGGTTTTAATCATTTTTTCAGCTTGTTCTTCCGACTCGGCTTTGCATGTGATACGCACATCTGTTTGAGCCGGATGTGCTAAAAGGCCCACAGTAGGGTTTGATAAGACTTCAAGGTCGGCAACTTTTTCGTCGACAGATGATTCACCAATTCCTGCTGTGTGAACTACCAGCACTTTAATCACTCCCTTTAGCTGATAACGCTTAACCAGGTAAGGCATGACTTGATTTTCCATCAAAAATTCAAGTTCACGCGGTACACCCGGCAAGCTGATAATACACTTTTCACCGGTTTCCACAATAAAAGCCGGTGCTGTGCCAACCGGGTTTTCAAGTGGAATCGAGCCTGCGGGAATGTATGCCTGGCGGCGATTGTTTTCGGTCGGAGGCCGGCCGTAACGTTTAAGCCGATCAATAATTTGATCCCATAATTCCGGCATAAAAACCAGATCATTGCCGATTGCATTTGCAACCGCAAGACGCGTGGGATCATCTACCGTGGGGCCTAAACCACCACTGGTGATGATGATGTCGGCACGCGATAAAGCATCTTTAATCAAATCTGATATACGTGAGGCATTATCGCCAATGATCGTTGATCGAAAAAGATCAATATTTGCATTCCTTAATTTTTGAGCAAGATAACGAGTATTGGTGTCTTGCATTTCACCCAATAACAATTCAGTTCCAATAGCGATAATTTCAGTCGAGGGCATAAGATACCTTTGATTTTTTCGGGATATTTGTCATACAATTTTATTTATTATATGCATCTTTATCAATTTGTGGCAGTGCCCGCCGCAGGTTTTTTATATCCCCATAAATCCGGTATACGATGAATTAAAATATTTTGATATAAGCATTTTAAAAGTAGGCTATTTATATTGTACATGATTAATAATTAGAAAAACCGCTGAATTTATATTAAAAGATGAATTAATGCCTTAAAATTATGATCATGTCCAAAAATATTATGGTTGGCAAATGGGGAGAGCAACTCGCTGCAAACTACTTAATGTTACAGGGATTTGTAATGTTGGATAAAAATTGGCGAGGCACTCAGGGTGAAATTGACCTGGTGATGAAAAACGAACATCAAGGGATCATTTTCATTGAAGTAAAAACCAGAACGGGTAAAAATTTCGGTTTTCCGGAGTCTGCGGTTACCACTAAAAAACGTCGTAATTTAATAAAAAATAAAAGAAGATTGGCGTATCGATGTAGTATCAATTTTTAGAAGAAGTGGAGAAAAACCAGAAATTGAATGGTTTCAAAATGCCGTTAATGAAAATGAATAATGCTTTACTGGTAATCGTGGGTCCGACAGCGGTTGGAAAAACCGATGTGGCCATTGAAATTGCCAAACGATTTAATGCAGAAATTATTTCGGCTGATTCACGTTATTTCTACCGAGGGATGGATATTGGAACTGCCAAACCGACGATTGAAGAACGCCAAGATATTCCACATTATTTAATAGATATAACCAATCCGGATGAAACCTGGTCACTCTCAATTTTTCAAAAAGAAGCAACTAAACACATAAAAGAGATTCAAAGCCGGGGTAAACTGCCGATTTTAGTGGGCGGCACCGGCCAGTATATTCATGCTGTTTTACAAGGATGGGATATGCCGGCGCAGGAGCCGGATATTCGGTTCAGGAATATTTTGGAGGAATGGGGAAAAGAAATCGGTGCTTTAGCGTTGTATGAGAAGTTAAAAATCATTGATCCTGAAGCTGCCAGTCACATTGAATATCAGAATTTACGCCGGACCATAAGAGCATTGGAAGTAATATTTTTGACCGGGCGAAAATTTTCAAGTCAAAGGCAAAAACGTGGCAGTTCTTTTTCATATCTTATGATTGGTTTAAAAAGACCAAGGCCGGAGTTATACGAGCGAATCGACCGGAGAATTGAAAAAATGGTTAAAGAAGGCATGGTTGAAGAAGTAAAAACCTTGTTGGATGCACATTATTCTCCGGCACTGGCATCCATGTCTGCCATCGGTTATCGTGAAATTGTTGAATATATCCAGGGAAATATGAGTCTGGATGAGGCGGTTGTTCAGATGAAACGATTAACCCGTCAGTATGTGCGCCGCCAGGCAAACTGGTTCAAAGAAAGTGATCCCGATATTCATTGGTTTGAGATGAAAGACGGGGTAGTTGACACTATCGAAGAATTTTTAAACCGGGATACGGGGTGGATAAATCAATCAATGTCAACAGATAAAACTACAGCCCTCTGATGAGGGCTGTAGAATTTTTAGTCGTTAATCTATTTCGACGGGTAAGGGTGTTCCGCTCTTTTTGGGTGTGGGTGGGGGAAAGAGCGTTTCAAACTCTTCGCGGGTAATCGTTTCCACTTCCAACAGGCGATTGGCAACGGCATCGAGATTTTGACGATACTGAGTCAAAATTTCTTTTGCCTTTTCATGACATTCTGTGACCAGTCTTTTAACTTCCTGATCAATTTGTTGCGCAACTGACTCCGAGTAATCGCGCTGTTCGGAAATTTCACGTCCCAGGAAAATCAACTCTTCCTTCTGCCCATAAACCATGGGGCCGAGTTTTTCACTCATACCCAGGCGGGTGACCATATTACGCGCCATTTGCGTGACACGTTCGATATCGTTGGATGCGCCGGAGGTGATATCGTCAAAGACCAGTTCTTCAGCGGCACGTCCGCCCAAGGCACTAACCATTTCTGAGACAATCTTCTTGCGTGACATCAAAGTACGGTCATCAGCCGGCAACGCCTGAGTGTAACCGCCGTAAAAACCGCGCGGAATAATGGTGACTTTTTGGACCGGGTCATGTTCCGGCAGAGCATTCATCACGATTGCATGACCGGCTTCGTGGTAAGCCACAATTTTCTTTTCTTCAGGGCTGATTAAACGGCTCTTACGTTCGGGGCCGGCAATCACGCGATCAATGGCTTCTTCAAACTCTTTTTGAGTGATGATTTGTTTATTACGACGGGCGGCCAAAATGGCAGCTTCGTTGACCATATTTTCAATATCCGCACCGACAAATCCGGGTGTTACTTTGGCCAGGGTGCCCAGATCAACCTGCGGATCCAGGGGTTTGCCTTTGGCATGCACCTTGAGGATGGCTTCGCGGCCACGCATATCGGGACGGTCTAAAACGACACGACGGTCAAAACGACCGGGGCGCATTAAAGCCGGGTCCAGAATATCGGGGCGGTTGGTTGCAGCCATGATGATGATGTTGGTATCGGTATCAAAACCGTCCATTTCAACCAACAACTGATTTAATGTCTGTTCCCGTTCGTCGTGACTACCGCCTAAACCGGCGCCACGCTGGCGGCCAACAGCATCAATTTCATCCACAAACACGATACAGGGAGAATGGCGTTTGGCCTGATCGAAAAGATCACGAACACGACTGGCGCCAACACCCACGAACATTTCCACAAATTCCGAACCGGAAATTGAGAAAAACGGCACGCCGGCTTCGCCTGAAACAGCTTTGGCCAGCAAGGTTTTACCCGTTCCGGGAGGGCCTACCAACAATACACCTTTCGGAATACGTGCTCCAAGGGAGATAAATTTTTGCGGTTCGCGCAAAAACTCAACGACTTCCTGTAATTCTTCTTTGGCTTCCTCGGCACCGGCTACATCTTGAAAGGTGACGGTGGGTTGATCGCCCGAAAACATGCGGGCGCGCGATTTACCGAAAGACATGGCAGCGCTATTATTGCCCTGAGCCTGGCGGTAAATAAATACCATAATGACGGCCAGGACGATAAATGGAAATGCATAAACCACCAGATTGACAATCGACATCCAAATACTGGGCGGTGAAACTTCAATTGCAACTCTCTCTGATGATAACTGTTCGGGAGTTACACCCAGTTGTGTTATTTGAGTCAAAAATGAAGCGTTTTCCTCTTTCGTGGTTGAGCGCTGATTGCCATCTTTGAATGTTAATTTAATTGAATTGTCGTTTTCAATTGTAATTCTGCTAATATTTCCATTCTTAATTTCGTCCGCAGTCTCATTAATAGTAATGGGCTTCTGGCTGATATTGTTCGAACTAAAAGCAAATACCAGAAGTCCAATAATGATAACAAGAAACACTGTGTAGACTATAAAAGATTGGTTACGCGATGCGTTCACTAAAACCTCCAAACCGGGTTACTTTAC
>JAJTBH010000045.1 GCA_021287005.1 Anaerolineae bacterium | reverse complement strand
GAAGGGCGCGGTTTTGCCGTGGTGGCCGGCGAGGTGCGCAAACTGGCCGAAAAATCGGCGGATGCCACCCGTGAAATTGCCGGAATCGTAAAAAATACACAGCAGAGCATCACCGGAACGGTCACAACCATGCGTACGGTTACCGAACGGGCGCGCCAGGGCAGTGACCTGGCGGCCGATTCGGGCACTGCGTTGGAAAACCTGCTTTCAACGGCCAATGAAATGCGCGACCAGGCCGATGCCGCCCGTTTGACCAATGAACGTATGGGGTTGGCTGTCGGTGTCTTAAACGAATCGATCGAACGTGTATCGGCAGTGATTGAAGAAAATTATGCATCCATTCAGACTATTAATCAACATGCCAGGGAAACGCTGGAGATTATTGAAACGGTCACCTCTTTAAGCCAGGAAAATGCGATTTCAACCGAAGAAATTTCGGATTTAACCAGCCGTGCCAGCCTTCAGGCCGGTGAAATGCACCAATCAGCGGACATGTTAAAACAAATCGCCGATGAACTTTATGCTTCCACGGTGCGTTTTAAGTTGAGTTAAAATTTTTCCCGACGAACGAGAGGTCGCCTTCTCCCTTCGACAGGCTCAAGGAGCGGCAAACGGTAAACCGCCGTTTAATAGCTCTGTCGAGCTTTCGGGAAAACAGCTTTAAAAAAGCGTTTTTGTTTGAATATCGCCCAAATCTATTGACATTCCATTCCGTTTTTGTTATAAATTGAAACAATATAAAACATGCTGTGAAGAGAAAAAGTAAGCGCCGAAACGGTGTTACAGAGAGCAGGAAAAGGTGAGATCCCTGCATGCACGCCAGCGCCGAATGGTTCTCAGAGCTGCAAGGCAAAAGGAAATTTCCAAGTAGCCTGTGCCGGAGTGGCCACCGTTATCAGGGCCAGGGGTCTGATTGGCTTTAGCTGACGCACCCCGACAGAGTGAGGCTGGCTTTTGTATTTTACCCGTCGTTTCACCGGCGGGTTTTTTGCTTAAAAGGCACAAATTGTTAGCCTAATTTGGGTGGCACCACGGGAAAACACTTCCTCGTCCCAACGGATGAGAGAAGTGTTTTTATTTGTCCAAAATCAGGAGAAAATGATGCTGACCCAAAACAATCTGTTGAGCGAAGCCCTGCAAGTTTTTTCAGACCTGCCTCCAGTGGTGCGTGAACTGCCTGCCGATCTGGAAACCCCGGTTTCGGTTTACCTTAAACTGGCCGGAGAAGGTCCCTCCTTCCTGCTCGAAAGTATTACCGGCGGCGAAAACCTGGCGCGTTATTCCTTCATCGGCGTTCACCCGCGCCGCGCCTGTGTGCTGCACGGCCGCCGCTTTGAAGTGCGCGGCCCGTCCGGATGCCAGGTGTTTGACCTGGGCGACGGCGACCCGCTGGATGCCCTGCGCAGGGAACTGGCGGAATGCCGCAGCCAGCCTTTACCCGGCTTGCCGCGTTTTAATGGCGGCCTGGTGGGGTATATGGGTTATGAAATGATGCGGTTTTTTGAGCCGAATGTCAGCTTAACGCCGCATGCCGACCAACCCGATGCTATTTTTTTACTGGCCGATACCCTGGTGGCTTTTGATCATGCCTTTGGCCGCCTGATTTTAATTGCCCGCCCGCGCCCGGCAGCCAGCCCCGAAGAAGCCCTGAGTGAAGCCGGGGCGCGCCTGGATGCCATTCAAGCCCGACTGGATGGCTCTCTGCCTTCCGGAACTGCGACTCCGGCCGTGCCGCTCGATACCCAACTGCATTCCAACCGGACGCGCGAGCAGTTTAACGAGGCGGTTGAAAAGGCCAAGGAACATATAACCGCGGGTGATATCTTTCAAATCGTTTTATCGCAGCGTCTCAGCCGTGAAACCACGGCCAGCCCCTTCAGCATTTACCGTGCCCTGCGCAGCCTGAACCCGTCTCCCTACATGTTTTTCTTTGATTTTGCCGACCTGGCAGGCCAACCCGGTTTGCAGTTAATCGGCGCTTCGCCCGAACTGCATGTGCGCCTTGAAGGCCGCCGTGCGGCCATTCGTCCGATTGCCGGAACACGCCCGCGCAGCTCATCGGTTGAAGAAGACGCCGCTCTGGAACGCGAACTGTTGGCCGACCCCAAGGAACGCGCCGAACATGTGATGTTGGTGGATCTGGCGCGCAACGATTTGGGGCGGGTTTGCCAGTTTGGCAGTGTGCGTGTGCCCGAACAGATGGTGATCGAACGTTATTCGCATGTGATGCATATCGTTTCACACGTTGAGGGCACGCTGCGCCCGGAACTGGACGCTTTTGACCTGATGAAAGCCACTTTCCCGGCCGGAACGGTCAGCGGCGCACCCAAAATCCGCGCCATGCAGATCATCAACCGCCTGGAAAAAGAACCGCGCGGTCTGTATGCCGGCGCCGTGGGATATTTTGCCGCCGATGGGTCCATGGATACCTGCATTGCCATCCGCACCATGTGGATGCGTGGCAGCACGGTCAGCGTGCAGGCCGGGGCCGGCATTGTGGCCGATTCAAACCCCGACAACGAATATCAAGAATCCCTTAACAAAGCCCGGGCGCTGGCCGTAGCGGTTGAAATGGCCGAAACACACCCGGTATTCAGCCGCAGCATGCTGCGCGCCGATTAATGGCAGGAGGCTTAAATGATTGCAGTCATCGATAACTACGACTCATTTACCTATAACCTGGTGCAGTACCTGGGCGAACTGGGCGCGGAAGTAAACATTTATCGCAACGATTCCATTACTTCTCAGGAACTGGATGAACTCAATCCCAGTCATATTGTCATTTCACCCGGACCCGGCGACCCCAATGACGCCGGTATTTCGCAGGAAGTAATTCGCCTGTTGGGACAGCGCCGGCCGGTATTGGGCGTTTGCCTGGGGCACCAGTGTATCGGGGCCGTCTTTGGCGGGCAGGTAGTGCGCGCCCCCACCCTGATGCACGGCAAAACTTCGTTCATTCATCACGATAACCAGGCTTTGTTTGCCGGGCTGCCCAACCCGTTTTATGCCACACGTTACCATTCCCTGGTGGTATCACAGCCCATCCCCCAGGCGTTGGTGGTTACGGCGGTGGCCGACAGCGGTGAAATTATGGGGCTGCGCCATCGCCAGTACCCCATTTACGGAGTGCAGTTTCACCCCGAATCGATTTTAACGGTGGGCGGCAAACAGATCTTACAAAACTTTTTGGACTTAAAGGCTTTTCAGAATTAAACGAGATAAACAGGAGGAAAATCTGATGTTAAAACCATATATCAATAAAGTCATCTCTTTTCAGGATTTAAGCGCGGCTGAAGCGGAAGCCGCCATGCAAATTATTATGACCGGCCAGGCTACCCCGGCCCAGATTGGCGCTTATCTGGTGGCGCTGCGTATGAAGGGCGAAAGCGTGGATGAGATCAGCGGTTCGGCGCGCGCCATGCGCGCCCAGGCCAGCCGCGTGGAAGTGGATTTAAACGGCGGCAGCCTGATTGATATCGTCGGCACCGGCGGCGACGGTTCCAATTCATTTAACATTTCGACCACCTCGGCTTTTATCATTGCCGGGGCCGGGCGGCGCGTGGCCAAACACGGCAACCGCGCGGCTTCATCACGCTGCGGCAGCGCCGACGTGCTGGCGGCCCTGGGCGTTAAAATTGACCTGAGCCCGGTGCAGGTGGCCGAATGTATCAAGCAGATTGGCATCGGTTTTATGTTTGCCCCGGTTTTTCACCCGGCCATGAAACATGCCATCGGTCCGCGCCGCGAGATTGGCCAGCGCACCATTTTTAACCTGCTGGGCCCGCTTACCAACCCGGCCGGCGCCACCCACCAACTGGTGGGCGTTTACGACCCGGCGCTGACCGAACCGCTGGCGAAGGTGCTGGCGTCACTGGGCGGCAAGGCGGCCTTTGTGGTGCACGGTTACGGCGGCCTGGATGAATTAACCACCAGTGGCAAAAACCAGATCAGCCATTTGAGCGGCGGACAGGTGAAAACCTACGATCTGGATGCCGCCGCCCTGGGGCTGCGCCCGGCAGCCTCCAGCGACTTAAACGGTGGCGATCCGGCTGACAATGCGCTCATTTTACGCGGCCTGTTAAGCGGCAAAGACAGCAGCCCGCGCCGCGACGTGGTTTTATTAAACAGCGCGGCGGCCCTGGCCGCCGAGGACGGCGACCTGGAAGCCGGTCTGGCTCTGGCCGAGGAATCGCTGCGCAGCGGCGCCGCCCTGGAACGATTGGATGCGTTAATTGCTTTTTCACAACAACAGGCGGCCTGATGAGCATTCTGGATGAAATTTTTGCCCATAAACGGGAAGAAGTGGCGGCTGCCCGCCGGGCGCTGCCCTTTTCGGAGGTGCGCCAACGCGCCGAAATGACCGCTGCCGCTCTGCCTTTTGCCGCCGCCCTGCGCCGGCCCGATGCAGATGCCCCTCTGCGTTTGATTGCCGAGGTGAAGTGTGCCTCGCCTTCGCGCGGCATTCTGGTGCCCGATTTTGATCCCCAACGACTGGCGCGCACCTACCGGCAGGCCGGCGCAGCGGCTATCAGCGTTTTGACCGATAAAAAATACTTTAAAGGTTCGCTGGCTTATTTACAGGAGATAAGCGCCCAAACGCCGCGTCTGCCTGTGCTGCGCAAAGATTTTATTCTGGATACCTATCAGGTTTATGAGGCGCGCGCTGCCGGGGCGGATGCCGTTTTATTAATTGCCGCTTACCTCGACTTGCCAATAATGGCCGATTTATATACCCAGATTACTTCACTGGGGATGAGCGCCCTGGTGGAGGTGCACAACCGGGCCGAGTTGGATAAAGCCTTAAACCTGAAACCTGCGCTGTTGGGTATTAACAACCGCGACCTGCATGATTTCAGCGTTTGCCTGGATACCTGCATTAACCTGCGGGCTTTAATTGCGCCCGAAACGGTGGTGGTGGCCGAAAGCGGCATTCATACGGGCGCCGATGTGGCCCGCCTGAAGGCGGCCGGACTGGATGCCATGCTGGTGGGCGAGGCACTGGTTACCGCCCCGGATACGTTTTTAAAAATCAAGGAACTGCTGGCATGAAGGTGAAAATTTGCGGGATCACCCGCATGCAAGATGCTCTACTGGCTATAGATGCCGGCGCTGACCTGCTCGGTTTTAATTTTTACCCGCGCAGCCCGCGTTACCTGTCTCCTGAGGCCTGCACCGCGCTGACGTCCCAACTGCGCCGGCGCGGCTGCACGGCCACCCTGGTGGGGGTTTTTGTAAACCCGGCGCTGGAGGATGTACTTTCTATTTTAAAAAAATGCGATCTCGACCTGGCCCAACTGAGCGGCGACGAAGACCCCGTTTTGTTGGAGCAACTGGACCAGCGCGCTTTTAAAGCTCTGCGCCCGGCGGATGAAACAACATTGACCGCAAACCTGGCACGTTATCCGCTGCGCGCGACGGCCCCGGCTTTGTTGATTGACGCCTATCGCCCCGGCGCTTTTGGCGGCACGGGCCAGACGGCCGATTGGGGTTTGGCGGCGTTAATGGCAGCCAAAAGACCGCTGCTGCTGGCCGGCGGGTTAACCCCCGATAACGTGAGCGCGGCCATCCGCCAGGTGCGACCCTGGGGAGTGGACGTGGCTTCGGGGGTGGAAAACGAACCCGGCTGTAAGGATGCCGAAAAAATGCGCGCATTTATCAACGCGGCAAAAAATTTTTAAAGAGGAATTATTATGTTATCTCAAACTTCATCTCATTTACCCACCAAGTTTGGTCCATACGGCGGGCAGTATGTTCCCGAAACGCTGGTGCCGGCCGTGACCGAACTGGAAGAAGCTTATCTGAGCCTGCGCAGTGATATGGGTTTTCAGGCCGAACTGCGCCATTTATTAAGTACCTATGTGGGACGCCCCACGGCGTTAACCTACGCCCGGCGATTAAGCGAAAGCCTGGGCGGTGCGCAAATTTACCTGAAGCGCGAAGACCTGGCGCATTCGGGCGCGCATAAAATCAACAATGCTTTGGGACAGGCCCTGGTGGCGCGGTTTATGGGCAAACGCCGCGTGATTGCCGAAACCGGGGCCGGGCAGCACGGCGTGGCCAGCGCCACCGTCTGCGCCCTGCTGGGCTTGGATTGTGTGGTGTATATGGGTTCGGTGGATATGGCGCGCCAGAAACCCAATGTGCTGCGCATGCGCCTGCTGGGTGCCGAGGTGCGCCCCGTGGAAAGCGGCACACGCACCTTAAAAGACGCGGTAAACGAGGCCATACGCGACTGGGTCAGCCATGTGGATGACACTTACTACCTGCTGGGCTCGGCCCTGGGGCCGCATCCCTACCCCACCATGGTGCGCGATTTTCAGGCGATTATCGGGCAGGAAGCGCGCCGCCAGATTCTGGCCGCCACCGGCCGCCTGCCGGACGCCTGCATTGCCTGTGTGGGCGGCGGTTCAAACGCCATCGGGCTTTTCCATGCTTTTCAGGAGGATAAAGGGGTTGAATTAATCGGTGTGGAAGCCGGTGGGGACGGCATAAACACCGGGCGGCATGCCGCCCGCTTTGGCGATGAACAAAAAGGCCGCCTGGGTGTGTTACACGGCGCTTATACCTACGTGCTGCAAACTGAAGACGGCCAGATTGCCGATACCCATTCCATTTCGGCCGGCCTGGATTACGCCGCCGTGGGCCCCGAACACGCTTATTTACGCCATATCGGGCGCGCCACCTATACCTCGGCCACCGACAACGAGGCGTTGGCCGCTTTTCAGCGCCTGGCGCACGAAGAGGGTATTATCCCGGCGCTTGAGTCGTCACATGCCGTGGCGGAAGCCATTCGCCAGGCCCCGTTGCGTTCAAAAGACCAGATATTGCTGGTGAACCTTTCGGGGCGCGGCGACAAGGACCTTGAAACCGTTACCCAAGCTTTAAACCTTTAAGGAATTAATCTTATGAATGGAATTAATTTAATCAATTCTGCCTTTTCGGCGGCGCGTTCCACCGGCCGCGCGGCTTTAATCCCCTATTTAACCGTGGGTTATCCCGACCCGCAAACATCTTTATCACTGGTGGAAGCGGCGGCCAATGCCGGCGCCGACCTGATTGAACTGGGACTGCCTTTTTCGGACCCGCTGGCTGATGGCCCCACCATTCAACGTTCGACCCAGGTGGCTTTGCAGCAGGGCATCACCCTGGCGCGCTGCATCGATTTTGCCGCGCAGTTGCGCAAACGCGGCCTGAAACAACCCTTGATCATGATGGGTTATTTTAACCCCCTGCTGAGTTATGGAATAAAACGATTTGTGGAGGATGCCGCCGGAGCGGGTGTGGACGGATTTATCATTCCCGATTTGCCGGTGGATGAAGCCGCAACGATGGAAACGGCCTGCCGCGAAAACGGACGCGCCCTGGTGTACCTGGCTTCACCCAACACCCCGGCGCCGCGCCTGGCGCTTTTGGCCGGCCGTACCAGCGGATTCCTTTACCTGGTGTCGGTGGCCGGCGTGACCGGTGCGCGCGCCGGTTTGCCGCCCGATCTGCAAAATTTTGTCAGCCGCGCGCGGGCTGTGGCGCAGGGGCCGCTGGCGGTGGGTTTTGGCATTACCACCCCCGAACAGGCCGCCGCCGTAGGCAGCCTGGCGGATGGCGTGATTGTCGGCTCAGCTTTAATTAACGCCATAAATGCCGGAGAGCACGACCCGGCGCAAGCAGTTTATGATTTTGTTAATTCGTTGGCGATGGCCTTAAAAAAGGAAACGGTGTTTTAATCTTACCGGTGTTTTAACCCCAGGGCGGCGGCCAGGTCGTAATAACGCTGCGCTTCCGGCATGTTGCCAAGCTGCTCGTAAGATTTGCCCATGTTGACATATAACGAGGGGTAAAAACCGTCCACGCTGCCATCATTAACCTTTGCGGCGCGATTAAGGGCTTCCTGGTTCCAGTTAAACTGTTCCTGTGGGTCGCTTAAAAAACGGGCCATATAATGGGCGGCCACGCAGGCTTCAAAATCAGTGGAAACCAGCGACCAGGCCTGCCGGTACAGATCGCTGGCAAGGTCAGGTTTACCCTGGAATTCGGCCTGGGTGCCTTCAATGCAAAGTTTAACAACGGGGTTATTAATATCCATGAAAAATAAACTCCATTCGTGTCATGCCGGGCGGCGGCGATGAAACGTCAGGTACATTCAAAAAAAACCGGGAGCATCTCTGGATACTCCCGGTAATATTTTAATCAGGCGGCCAATGGGCCGACGCGGCGTGTGGTTAACGGGCGCATGCGGTCTAACTGGCGAATAACCATGACGACCTTACCCTGAATGCGCAAGGGGCGCTGTTTTTCAATGTAGATCGGGCCCATGGTGGGGTTGGCGGGTTGCAGACGGAAGCGATCCTTTTCACGATAGAAGAATTTTAAGGTGGTTTCGCTGGTGTCTTCCAACCAGACGGCAACCATATCGCCGTTGTTGGCGTCGGTGGCCTGTTTCATGATGACGATATCACCTTCGTTGATCATGGCGTCAATCATTGAATCACCTTTAACCTGCAAGGCATACAGTTTGCTGATGTCTTCGCGTTCAGGCAGCAGGCTGCGGGCAATTTCAATGGTGTATTCGGGGGTGCTGCGTTCTTCATTGGTTGGAATGGGTTCACTGGCAAAGATGGTGCCCCAGACCGGGATGTTAAGCACACTGTTGGCAACATCGACTGCCATGCGGCCGGCAGTTTCAAAAGCGGCCGCCAGTGTGGGTTCAGGTGGAACATTAATCACGCGAATGCTGCGTGAAGTATGTTGGTCACGCTCGATATATTTTTGCTCTTCCAACTGATTAAGGTAATAATCAACCAGAGAGGTCGAGTTGACACCGATGCTTTCGCCAATCTGGCGAATGGAAGGAGGATAGCCATTTTCCTCCTGGAATTTAATCAGGTAACGGAGAATCTTAAAATGTCGTTCTCCCATGCCCGCTTTTTTTCTAACCATTATAGAACTCCTTTCTCGCCGTTTCTCTGGCCGTTACATTATAACGACCCCTGTCAGTCTGCCATTTGTTCTATAAATAAATATAGCAGAACATTCGTTCTGTGTCAAGTCTTTTTTTGAATAATTTTTCGAATTAAGGGAAAATTCATCAAAAACCGCCATTCTTTTTTTGTTTTCCGGCCTTAAGCCGGTGAAAAAGATATTAAAAATGGGCCGAAACGGCCCATTTTATAAAAAAGCCCCGCTTTTTTGAAGCGGGGCCGAGACCTTTATTTTTTGCCAAACAATATTTGTTCGCGCTGGTAGAGTTTGATGGCCACGCCGGTCAGCAGCAAGGCGGCGACCAGGGTGGTAAGCGTGGTAATCAGGATGTAAAACGGGTTCATGGTTTCGCCGCGCATCAACTGGTTGATCAAAAGCGTTTGTCCGAAGATGGGGATTAACATGGTATCCAGCGCGGGTTTAATCGCCAGAAAACCGACCACCATACCGGGCAAACCGGCAATCAGCGGCATAAACCCCAGGTAGGTTTGCGCCTCTTTAAAACTGCGCGAAAAAGAAGCCACAATCATTTGCAGGGATGAAGCCAGCAGCAGCATGGGAACGCTCAACCAGAAGATAACCCATAATGCGGAAATACTGAGGCTCATGGGCATACCCAGGTATTGTTCGATCGGCACCAGATTAAAAATTAGTCCGAAGACGACCAGAGTTAATAACAGGCCGGTCATGGCAAAAGGCAGGGAAGCCAGTTGTTTGCCAAGCACCATTTCACTGCGCCGCGCCGGGTTGATTAACAACGGCTCCAGCGAGTTTCGTTCGCGCTCACCGGCAGTGGCATCCACAATCACGTGCATACCGCCCATGAAAATGTTCATGATTAAGATGAAGGGCAGCATATAAAGGAAGATCATGGTGCGGCTTTGCGGTGTGGAGACATCCACGCGGTCAATGCTGATCACCTGAGTCACCTGCGGGTTGATGCCACGCACCATCAGGCGCTGGCTGCCCACCAGGCGGTTGTAGCCATTTAACAAACCGTTGACCTGTTCCAGCGTGATGGTGTTGCCGGTGCGTGAGGCATCCAGAATGAGCTGCACCTCGGCCGGGCTGGATTGGCTGAAAGACTCGCCATATTTTTCGGGTATCACCAGCACCACTTCGGCTTCGCCTTCGCGCACGGCCTGCTGCGGGTCGGCCGGAGCGGGTAATATCTGTGCGCCGTTTTGTTCCAAAAAACTGATCAGGGCCGGGGCGTTTTCTGCGCCGAGCACCGGCACCTTGAGCGGTTTTTCATCGGGGTTGCTGTTAAACATCTGCCCCAGCAAAAAGATCATCATCAACAGGGTCAGCGGGGTAATCAGCGCCGAGGTAAAGGTGCTGGTGAGCGAACGTTTGTCGCGCAGGTTGTCGATCACTTCCTTATTAAATATCACGCCAATGCGTTTGATCATTTTAATCCCTCCTCGCTGCCGATGGCGGCTACAAAGGCGTCTTCCAGGTTTTCCTGACCGGTGGCCCGTTTCAGTTCGGCAGGGGTTCCGCCGGCCACGACCTTGCCGCCGGAAATAACCACAATGTGGTCACAAAGCGCCGAGACCTCTTGCATGATGTGGCTGGAGAACAACACACAGCAGCCTTCGTCACGCAGGCGCTGAATAAACTGGCGCATGGCGCGCGTGCTCATCACATCCAGCCCGTTAGTGGGTTCGTCGAGCAGCACGTTTTGCGGGTTATGCACCAGGGCGCGGGCAATGGCCACCTTCAGCGTCTGCCCGGTGGAAAAACCATCGGTGCGCCGGTCGATTTCGGCCTGCATATCCAGCAGCCCGACCAGTTTGTCGATGCGTTCTTCCAGAGCAGCCCCTTCCAGGCCGTGCAGCCGGCCAAAATAACGAATGTTTTCGCGGGCGCTCAGGCGCGGATAAAGACCGTGTGCATCGGGCAGCACACCAATGCGCTGCTGCACCTTTAAGGTATTGGCGGTGATGTCGAGGCCGTCAATGCGGGCGCTGCCCTGGTCGGGTTTAATCAGGGTATATAAAACCCGCAGCGTGGTGGTTTTTCCGGCGCCGTTGGGGCCCAGCAGACCGGTAATTTGCCCGTTGGCAGCGCCAAAGCTGACCCCATTCAGGGCTTTAACCTTGCCAAAAGATTTATGTAAATTGGAAACTTCGATCATTTTTAAATTCCTTCAATCATAATGCTCTCAGGCATAATCGGCTCAGGGCTGTGTGCCTGAAAAACTGACGAAAAAGGGCTGCGGTTTGATTTTTTCTACACAGCTTGTATCCAGACCGTTTGTGCCGCCGTTGTTGATAAAATCGGCCATTATCTTGGGGAAACATCCGCGCGTAAAAACGGCATGCCCCATACCGGGGGCCACCACGGTTAAGCTGTTGGGCAGGCTTTGTGCGGCAGCCAGGGCATTGGCCGGCGGGGTAATTGGGTCGGCTTCGCCGGTTAAAAGCAGCACCGGGCGGTCGGAAGCGACCGGCTGTTTAAAGGCGGCGCTGACGGCCGGGGTGTTCCAGGCCTTACAAATGGAACTCATTTGCGGGGCGGGATTAATTAAATAAACATTTTTTTCTTCCGGGTTTTCGGCCGGGTAAAAAGGCGCATCTTCGGCGCATAAAACCGATAGGTAAAGCCCGTCTGAAATGCTGCTGCTCAAGCCCTGCTGACTGGTAAGCGCCTGCGCCAGCAGCAGGTTATAACTGCCGTCCTGGTAGGCGCTGTGCAGCAGAAGCGGAATGAGCGCGGCGGTTTCGGGTTCGTAAGACAAAATCTGCAAGACAAAACCCAGTTGTTTACGATCCAGCGTGATGTCGATATTTTCGGCTGTAACCGGGTGACGCATAGTAACCTTTACCGGCTCCTTATCCAGCCTATCCAACAGCTGCTTAAATTCCTCTTTGATATTGGGAAAAGCCTGGTGACAATCACTTTCGGCGGCGCAGCGTTCAAAAATCAGATCCAGCGCGCGCTGCGCGTTGGCCGGGTTGTGCGGTCCCAGTTCCCAATCGATGGGGTTGACGCTGTCAATGGTGACTGTGCGCACGTTTTGCCCATACTGGCGCAAATAAGCCAGCGCCACGCGTGTGCCGTAAGAAACGCCCATCAGGTTAATTTGTTCATAACCCAAAACCTGACGTACTTCTTCCAGGTCGTCAATGGCTGCCTGGGTGGTATAAAAACGCGGGTCGCCATCCAGCGCTTCGCGGCAGGTTTTAATATCTTCCAGGCTTTCGTCGAAGCTGATATCGAAATTAACATCGCCGTTTTTTGAGTCTTCACTGACTGGGCAGGTTAAGGGGTGTGAGTCGCCCGTGCCGCGCTGGTCGACCATCACCAGGTCGCGGTCCTGGTGAATGCGGGCAAAGGCATCCATCATTAACGGAAAAGACTGTGTGGCCGCCTCGCCGGGGCCGCCCGCCAGCAAAAAGACGGGGTCGGCCTGGGGGTTGCGGTTAACCGCCGGGTAAACCACCACGTTCAGATTTATGCTCGCCCCGCCGTTTTTGGAGCGATCCTCCGGCACGCTGATTTTTGCACAGCGCGCGTCCAGATATACGCCGGCGCCCTGAATTTTAAATTTGCAGTCCTGCAAGAGGGCGACATTTTTATCCGGCTGTGCAACTTCCTGCGGAACGCAGGCTGCCAGAAAGGCACAGCTTGCCAGCGCCAGAATGAGCAGAATTAACCGCCCGGGAATTTTTTGAAACAGAAATGTCATTTTATTCGATCCTTTTTAATAATGTTTATGCAGCCAGGTCAGGTAAATGATGTAAAAAATGCTGGGGGCCACGGCAGCAAAAACCAGGTAAAACCAGAAAAAGTCAAAACCGGGTGTGGACTGCGTGAGGTTGGAATAAATCATCAGCGCTCCGTAAGCAACCACGGTTGAAAACAGATAAGCTGAATAACCGGCCTGGTTACGAATCATCAGGCTGCGTTCATCCTTCTCGGCCAGTTCGGCGCGCCGCGCCGCTATGGCGTTTTGCGATATCGAATAATAACGAATAAAATTGGCCGTCCCGATGCCCAGAAGGAGGAAACCCATTGATATAATCCATTTACGCAGGGATTGGGCTTCAGGTTGTAAGATTGAAACAAAAGTGCCTGCAATCGTCACGATCATACCGGCAGCCAGGATAAACGTGCCGATTTTTAAACGTCTGGAAAAATAAGAATTACTGGTTTTCATGGTCGTTAACCTCATCAAAAATAAAAATATCTTCAATCGTCTGCCCGAAAAGGCGGGCCAGGCGAAAGGCCAGCAGAATGGAAGGGTTATATTTGCCGTTTTCCAGTGAAATGATCGTCTGGCGTGAAACATCCACCCGGTCGGCCAGATCCTGTTGGGTCCAGCCGCGTTGAGCGCGTAACAATTCAAGTTTGTTTTCCATAAAACTCCTGATGTAAAGGAAGCTTTACATACTATACCCCCATTCCCTGAAAAATGTCAAGGGAGCTTTACATTATACGCCGGTCTTCTCCCGCCGTTTTGTACATAAAAGGTAACAGCGGGAGAAAAAAACGGTCAATGTTCCACGCTTAAAAGTGATCCAGAGCGCGTTTAAGTTGTTCGCGGTAAGCCGCCAATGCGTTTTTGCCCGCAAGGGTCAGACGATAGAGTGTAAAGGGGGTGCGTCCGTGAAAACCTTTTTCAACCGTGATATACCCTACTTCTTCCAGTTTAATGGCCTGGGCAGACAGGTTGCCTTTGTTCAGACGTGTGGCCTGCAAGAGAAACTGGAAGTCGGCGCTTTCACAGGCCGACAAAACCGCCATGATGGCCAGGCGGGCCGGCTCGTGCAAAAAACGATCGATAGCGGTGATATCGCTGAAATCGGGTTCAGTTTCCGGATGCATGTACGCCTCGCAGCGTTGAATTAAGACCGTAAAAACCGGAAACGATTAATAAAACGGCCCAGATCAGGAGTGGAAAAATCGGATTACCATAATCGTTCGATACCCGCAGGAAAGCGGGTAAAGCCTGGAGATTGGCGGTTAAGTAACCCGCCAGCAGCCATTCAAAAGCCAGGCAAAACAGCAGCCCGACAATGCTGAGCAGTATATAACGGCGCAGCCAGTATTCCTGACCGATGCTGAAAAAGATGGCGGCCGGGGCCGTAATCATAAAAACGCTCAATACCCGGCTTCCGCCAAACAAACGATCATTAATGAATATCAGCCCGACAGAGAGCAGAATATAAATACCCACATACATCAATGCGGCACGGGTTTCCACCGGCAGCCAGAAGGTATGGCGTACATCGCCGGTGATGGGGGCGATCCAATGTTGTTTGGCCAGTTTAACCAGCAGGTAGGTCAGGTACATATAAACGCCGATTATCACAAGCGAGCCCAACATCCAGCCCAGCGTAATTTTTTGCCAGGGGTCATGGGGGTCTTGCAAGTTAAACGGCCAGGGCGGCGTTATACCGGGGGTGATTAAATCAAAGGTTAAGAAATAAATTGAAACGGCCAGTAAAATGTAAAAACCTGCCATTACAAAATCCCACAGACCGTCGGCCCACCAGGCGCGTACGGTTAATTTTTTTATGTAGGTGAATTGATTGCGAGAGTTTAAGGTTTCCAAATCCGTCATAATATTTGTCTTTCTGTATACTGGTTTATGCTGTAAACCAGTATATGATAATCAAATCAATCTGTCAAGGATTCAACAAAAAAGGGTTTTTGAACATGAGGCGCTTAATTTTGCGGCAATGGAGCCCGGAAACTCGCTATAATTAAAACAAACAGGAGGAATCTTATGCCTCAAACCCGCAAGATTTTAAAAGTATCAAAAAGCAAAGCCACTCTTGAAGGCGCCGGCGTACATCTGCGCCGGGCTTTTGGTTTTGGCGAACCGCGCACCTATGATCCTTTTTTGCTGCTGGATGATTTTCGGAATTACGATCCGGCCGATTATGCGCCCGGTTTTCCCTGGCACCCGCATCGCGGGATTGAAACCATTACTTATGTGCTGAGCGGCAGTGTGGAACATGGCGACAGCATGGGCAACCGCGGCGTAATTTCTGCCGGCGACGTGCAGTGGATGACGGCCGGCAGCGGCATCATTCATCAGGAAATGCCCAAAGGTGAGTCGGATGGCCGCATGGAGGGCTTTCAATTATGGGCCAATCTGCCGCGCAGCCATAAAATGATGGAACCGCGATACCAGGAAATTAAAAGCGGGCAGATCCCGACGGTTAACCTGGATGGCGGCGCCAGCGCCCGCGTGATTTGCGGTGAAATGGGCGGCGTACGCGGCCCAGTTGAAAACATTGTGATCGCCCCGCTTTACCTGGACGTAGTTGTTCCGCCTAAAACACGCATCAATCTGCCGACAGCCAGCGGTTTTACAGCCCTGGCTTACGTGTATGGCGGGCGGGCCACTTTCTGCGACCAGCAGGACCCCTTTGCCTACCCGCGCGAAGGCAGTAATTATTTTGACACGGGTCACGAAGCCTGGCATGACGACGGCTCTCTGCTGGTTTTTGACGACGGCGATGAAATCAGTGTGACCAGTGAAAATGAATCCCTGCACTTTTTATTCATCTCCGGCCGGCCCATTCGCGAGCCGGTGGCATGGTATGGCCCGATTGTGATGAACAGCGAAAAAGAACTGCGCCAGGCGTTTGACGAATTGGAACAGGGCACGTTTATAAAAAAATAAACAAGCCTACGGGCGAAACATCCGGAGAAGAGCAAATTCAAAATGGAAATTTTTTAACCCCGGATGTTTCGCCCCAACCCCATGGGACGCGGCTGGGTTCGCTGGGCGCCGTGATTCAAAACTACAAATCCCTGACCCCTGCGGGGCGGAAACTCGAAAATAAAAAACCACCTTTTCAGGTGGTTTGTGCTGGTGCCCCCGGAAGAACTCGAATCTTCAACCTTTTGCTCCGCAAGCAGACGCTCTGTCCAATTGAGCTACGAGGGCATTTCGTTTTGAGTAGCCCTATCATACCGCGCTCGTCTCCAAACGTCAAGTGTCATGTACCATTTAATAAAGGCCATTCTTAAAGTCGGAATGCTGCCCTGGCAAAAAAACAGATTTGCCCCATTCCGGCGGTACCCGCCTTTGTCGCGGCTTTGCCGTACCTGGAAATGATGGGGTTTATATGCATCGCCGTAAACGTTCAAAAGTGTTTATATAATATTGGATCACTGAATTTACAAGTATAATTATTGTAATTAGGGGTATAAAAACGGTACTAATAAAATAGATTTTTAGGAATCATAGATAACGATTAATGTTGGGGATTTTTTTAGTAATACCGCTCTATTTTGATTAGCTTTTATTATTTAACAAGTTAAAGTTCATCAGGCTTTTAGCTTGAGCAATTACGGTTAAGATTTTTTAATGCATGTCTTGATTGAAACCGCTAGAATTGCCATTTCCCTTAGTGTAATCACCCGATTTCTATAGGAGAAATGCCTGGCAAAATTGTCTTGATCACTGGAACTACCTTCTGCTCATGAAAGGAAGAGCAATATGTTCGCATTGCAGTCGTTGTTGGCAAGTATGTACATCCTTGCGCTTCTTATTAATTCCATTGGACCCGCTCCAATACAAGCTAAACGACATCTCTCTGAAAAACAAACCTCGTCTTCATCCGGGACGGTGGAGAATACG
Source organism: Anaerolineae bacterium (assembly GCA_021287005.1). Taxonomy (GTDB): domain Bacteria; phylum Chloroflexota; class Anaerolineae; order Anaerolineales; family Anaerolineaceae; genus JAJTBH01. The sequence goes on along the minus strand of JAJTBH010000045.1, from coordinate 783 downwards.
AACGTGTTGAAATTTACCGCCGGGGGGCAGGCGCTGGCTTTTGGCACCAGTCAGGTTTACCTGGCGGGCTTGGACCATGCTTTGAAGGTCGAGTTCAACGGCGGAAACCTGGTGACACCGGTCGCTGATCAGAATGCCGGGGTTGAATCGAGTAGTTTACCGCCCCTGGGTAGAGTGATCTACCCTGAGGTCTGGCCCGGTGTGACGGTGGAGTATACATCTGCCGGTAATGGAATGAAGAGCGCTTTTCTGGTATCCGCGGGGGGAAACCCGGCAGATATCAGCCTGAAATATAGCGCTCCTCTGGAAATCCAGCCGGATGGAAGCCTGAGTATAACAATGGAAAATGGCCGGATGACCGAAAGCGCGCCGGTAGCCTGGCAGGAAGTTGATGGCCGGCGGGTGCCCGTGAAGGTGGAATTTGCACTTCAGGGCGAATGTGAGGTGGGTTTCATTCTTGGGGCATATGACCCGGCTCTGCCATTGGTGATTGACCCTGAGTATCTCTGGAATGGTTTTTGGGGGACCGAGAGCGCCGCAGCGGATATCGTATTGGATGCCAGTGGTAATATTTTGCTGGTCGGTAGAGCTTATTCGTCCTGGAACGGCTCGGATTTGCGCCACGCATTTAATGGGACGAACAACGTTGTGGTGGTGAAATTGAACAGTGAGGGTGTATACCAGTGGCACGCCTTCTACGGCGGGGGGGACTCCATCGATCCGCGCAGTGTTACACTCGATTCTGATGGCAATATGTATATTGGCGGCATGACAGACAATGGC
>JAJTBH010000044.1 GCA_021287005.1 Anaerolineae bacterium | reverse complement strand
AACAACATTCCCATAAAAAAAACCCGCTTCGAGAAGAGTGGCAGAAAGCTCAGGATCGAATTATTGTCGGAATGGTTGGTCGGCTTGACCCGACGAAGGATTACCCGAATTTTTTACGATCTGCCGCGCAAATAATAAATAAAAGAAAAGACGTTAAATTTGTTTGTGTTGGCGCTGGAATGGAAGAATACCGGCATGAACTTGTACAATTAAGTGATCAACTTGGATTGCAGGATCATTTAATTTGGGCCGGCTTACATACGAATATGGAAGCCGTTTACAATGCTCTGGATATCCTGGTTTTAAGCTCCAAAGGCGAAGGATTTCCTAATGTAATCGGCGAGGCAATGGCATGCGCTGTTCCGGTGGTGGCTACGGACGTGGGCGATGTATCTTATCTGGTTGGCGAAACGGGAATTGTGGTTAAACCCGGCGATAGTGATGCACTGGCGTCAGGAATATTAAAGTTATTGGAGATGTCAGCGGACGAACGGTTTCAATGGGGGCAGCGTGCGAGACAGCGCGTTGAATCCATGTTTAGCGTAAAAAAAATGGTCGAAAGCACTCAGGATATCTTTATTAATTTGTCTCGACAAGGAGAAAAATCAAAGCGGGTATGAAAGTAATATTTTTTGCCAATACCGACTGGTATCTCTATAATTTTAGATTGGAACTTGCACAAGCTTTACGGCAAGCCGGTTATGAGGTGGTATTACTCTCTCCTGATGGCGAATTTCGTCCGAAGTTGGAAGCGGCCGGGTTTCGATGGATTAACATGCCATTAACTCGACGTGGAATAAATTTTGTCTCTGAATTAAAAAGTCTGATTGATATTTTTTCTGTTTATCGTGAAGAAAAGCCCGATTTTGTCCACCAATTCACCATCAAATGTGTGTTGTATGGTTCGACGGCTGCATTATTTGCAAAAGTTCCACATGTAATTAACTCAATTGAAGGGCTTGGTTACGTATTTACAGCAACGAGTAAAAAGGCAAACTTATTGAGATGGTTTGTTTTAAACTGGTATAAACTTGTTTTAAGAAAAACGCGAGTGATTTTCTTAAATGAGGATGATCAGGCGATATTCACCAATGAACGGTTGGTAAATCAAAAAAATCAGGTTTTAATTCAAAGTTCGGGTGTAAACGTAAAACGTTTCAGTCCGCCGGAAACCAATAAAAAGGGGACAATTCCATTAATCGTCATGGCCGGCCGGATGTTAGCTGATAAAGGGGTTATGGAATTCGTTGGAGCTGCCCGTCTGTTAAAACAAAAGGGTATTAACGCCCGATTTGCCCTGGTTGGAAATGTCGACCCGGGTAACCCGGCTGCAATTTCGGAAGACATGTTAAAAAAATGGCAAGATGAAACGTGGATCGAATGGTGGGGATGGCGTGGACAAATGGAAGATGTTTATCGCGAGGCGAATGTGGTTTGCCTTCCCACGTATTATCGCGAGGGTTTACCCAAGATGTTGATTGAAGCCGGCGCGTGCGGTTTGCCCCTGGTAACCACCGATATCCCGGGCTGCCGCGAAGTGGTTAAAAATGGCGTAAACGGTTATTTGATTCCTTTACGCAGTGAAATGGCGCTGGCAGATGCTTTGGAAAAATTAATCAACGATCCTGATTTATGCCGGCGGATGGGAATTCAAAGCCGGGAGATTGTACTGGCCAATTTTTCCTCAGAAGTCGTTTCGATGAAAACCCTTAATCTTTATCAAGAAATGCAAAATAATGGATAAAGGTCTAAATAAAATCCGATTAACCTATATTATTACCGGATTAAATGTCGGTGGGGCGGAAATGATGCTTTATAAACTGCTCCAACAAATCGACAGGCAGCGTTTCGACTGCCGGGTTATATCCATTTCAGGCGATGGACCTGTGGGAGAGAAGATAAGGCGATTGGAAATCCCTGTTTTAACATTGGGAATGCAGGCATCTGCCCCGAACCCCGTTTTATTTTTTCGTTTGTTTCGTTGGTTAAAAGATGAAAAAACGGATATTATCCAGACCTGGATGTATCATGCCGACTTTTTGGGCGGTCTGGCGGGCTGGCTTAACCGCATTCCGGTGGTTTGGGGAATCCGAAACGCTACACTGCACGTTCAGAGTAAACGCCGCACTGAATATGTGGTTAGAATCTGTGCCGGGTTATCAGCTTTTATTCCAGTTCGAATAATTTCCTGTTCCCAAAAGGCGGAAGAGATTCATATAACGCTGGGGTATAATAAGAACAAATTTAAAACCATTCCCAACGGATTCGACCTGACCCATTACGCGCCGAATGAAACGGCCAGGAAGGAACTCCGGAAACATCTGAAATTGGATGAAAAAACGATACTTGTGGGGCATGTTGCCCGTTTTGATCCGCAAAAAGATCATACAACACTGATCGAGGCGGCCCGGCTGATTCATCAGGAAAAACCGGACGTGCGTTTTGTGTTGTGCGGCGACGGAATAAACTGGCAAAATGATATATTGACCCATCAAATCGACATAAACGGATTGCACGATGTTTTTTATTTACTCGGCAGAAGAGATGATATCCCGTTTGTTATGGCGGCTCTGGATATGTTGGTATCTTCATCACAAGGTGAAGCCTTTCCAAATGTCCTGGGTGAAGCGATGGCCTGCGGTGTACCGTGTGTGACAACTGACGCAGGAGATTCGGGCTTAATCGTTGGCGAATGCGGTTATATTGTCCCCGTTTCAGACCCTCAAGCCCTGGCTGACGGAATGAAAAAAATGTTAAATTTACCCGGTGAAGAAAGACAACGCCTGGGGGTGGCGGCCAGACAAAGGGTTATGCAAAAATTTAACCTGCCGGAAATAGTTAAACAATATGAGCAGGTGTATAACGAGATTATATCGAGGTCTTAAATGTGCGGTTTCACCGGTTTCTTTGATCCTTCTTTTGTTTTGGAAACCAGATCTTATGCTCAAATAGTTAAGCATATGTCCGATGCCATTATTCACCGCGGCCCGGATGATGACGGCGCGTGGGTGGACGAAAACAAGGGCATAACGCTTGGTTTTCGCCGGCTGGCGATTTTGGATTTAACCCCAGCGGGGCACCAACCGATGGCCTCAGCGGACGATCGATATGTGATGGTGTTTAATGGTGAGATTTACAATTTCGGTGAATTACACGCCGAATTAGTATCGGCAGGTCACTCTTTTAGAGGCACTTCGGATACGGAAGTGATGCTGGCTGCCATTCTTCAGTGGGGTATTAAAGGGGCATTAACGCGCTTTAACGGTCAATTTGCCTTTGCGCTTTGGGATCGTTTGGAAAACCAATTAACATTGGCGCGAGATCGATTGGGCGTTAAACCTTTATATTATGGTTGGATGAATCGGGTTTTATTGTTCGGTTCTGAATTAAAATCATTTAAACCCAACCCTGTCTTTTCACCCGAAATTAACAGGGATGCTTTATGTTTATATATGCGCCATAATTACATCCCGGCTCCGTTTTCCATTTATCATAAGGTTTTTAAACTGCTTCCCGGATCATATATCCAGATTAAGGCAGAAGATTTAAATAAAGAGATTACACCACAGCCTTATTGGTCATTGGAAGCAACCGTAACGAACGGTTTAACTCATCCATTTAAAGGAAATGAACACGAAGCCGTCGATGAATTGGAAGATTTATTAAAAGATTCCATTCGTTTACGGATGATTGCCGATGTTCCGTTGGGCGCCTTTTTATCCGGAGGCGTCGATTCATCTGCGGTTGTTGCACTTATGCAAACACAGAGTTCTATCCCGGTCAAAACGTTTACAATCGGTTTTAATGAAAAAAGATTTAATGAAGCGCTTTATGCTCGTGAGGTTGCCAAACATTTACATACCGACCACACCGAACTTTATGTAACCCCTGAAGAAGCCATGCAGGTTATTCCACTGCTTCCAACCCTTTACGACGAACCGTTTTCAGACTCGTCGCAAATACCGACGTTTCTGGTATCACAACTGGCTCGCCAAAATGTGACCGTCAGTCTGTCGGGAGATGGTGGGGATGAATTGTTTGGCGGTTATGAACGTTATTTCTGGACAAGGGATTTATTAAAATATAAACACATTTTGTCAGTTTTACCGGGAAACCTTCCTTCCAAACTATTAACCGGGGCTGCATCAAAACACTTTGATGTATTCTGGCATGCTTTGGGCAGCAATCAACATGGCACCAGTACCCAGCGCTTGCGAGACCGAATGGTTAAACTGGCTGAAATGTTGGGCAGTAACGCCCCCGAAGCCACATATCTAACCATGCTTTCGCATTGGAAAGATCCCAACCGGCTTGTACAGGGCGGGTTTGAACCATCCACGGTTTTAATGGATAAAAGCGGATGGCCATCCTTTAAAAATTTCACGGATGCCATGATGTATCTGGATATGAAATCTTACCTGCCGGACGATATTCTTGCAAAAGTGGATCGCGCCAGCATGGGCGTGAGTCTTGAGGCGCGCGTCCCTTTGTTGGATGATCACCGTGTGGTCGAATTCGCCTGGCGTTTGCCGCTTGAATACAAAATTAAAGGCAACATAAGTAAATGGATATTACGGCAGGTCTTATATCGCCATGTGCCCGCCAACTTGATTGAACGCCCCAAAATGGGTTTTGGCGTTCCAATTGACGGGTGGCTGCGAGGCCCATTAAAAGAATGGGCGGAAAATTTGCTGGATGAAAAGGTATTAAAAGAGCAGGGATATTTAAACCCTGCGCCAATCCGCCAGAAGTGGCAGGAACATATTGAAGGTAAAAATAACTGGCAATATTATTTGTGGGATATTTTGATGTTCCAAAGCTGGTTGATTAACCAGAATAAATAAAATGAAGCAACCTAAACACCCTTCACAGGAATGAACGGCATGGAATTCACGGACTATACTTATATTTTTGTTTATTTGCTGCTGGGTGTTATTTTATCTTTGTTTGTGGGGCATTTTGCCATCCTGGTCACCAGGCGTTGGGGTTTGATTGATGTTCCCGGCGTTTTGCCGCATAAACAACATAAATCACCGACGCCTTTGGCAGGTGGTTTGACTTTGATCGTTTGTTTGATCCTATTGATACCGGTGGATGGTATTTATCGGTCCACTGAAATATCCAGGATCCTACTTCCATTATTAATAATTTTTTTGTTTGGATTGTGGGATGATAAAAAACGCATCCGGGCGCGCTATAAACTGGTTGGCCAGGTTTTGGCGGCGCTGGTTTTAATCATTTCCGGTATTTCCGTACAGGTGTTTGAATCGCTGGTTGGTCCCAATTCCGTATTTTTTCAGGCGGCAATGGCGTTGGATGTATTAATCACCCTTTTATGGGTAGTTGGCGTAACCAATGCATATAACCTGATAGACAGCATGGATGGTCTGGCAATCGGATTGGCGAATCTGGCGTTTACTTTTTTTGTGCTTGCTTCCATTATTTCTGAACAATCCGATTTGATTGTCGTTTTTTCTGCCCTGCTGGGTATCAGTGTTGGAATATCTTTATATAATGCTTCGCCGGCAAAAATGTTCCTCGGTGATTCGGGCGCACAATCATTGGGGTTTTTATTGGCCGTTCTGGGAATTTGTTATACTCCGCTTGATAAAGCCCAGGCTTCAACCTGGCTGCTGCCGGTGATGCTGGTGCTTGTCCCCATTTTTGACACTTCACTCGTCTTTTTTTCCAGGTTAAGGCATGGTATGCCTTTTTATGTTGCCGGCCGTGACCATATGTATCACCGCCTGGTGGATATGGGGGTCAGCTCCGGCAGAGCGGTGATGATCATTCAAATCACGGCTTTAATAGTTAACTGCCTTGGTTTTATTGCCGTATCTCTGCCCTGGGTCTATTCAAATATCATTTACGGATTTACCCTGTTGGTAGCCCTGGGCGCTTTTATTTATTTCGAAACCGTTGTCAAAAAAAAGATTACCCTCTCTTAAACCCGTGAAAAAAACATTTAATCAAACCCTCGGAAATTTATTGCTGCTGGGTGCGTTGGAAGGTCTGGCATGCCTGGTCTGGCTTTTTTTAATCCCGGCGGATGGAAAAAACAGCCTGTTATGGGGGTTTTCATCGCAGCGGATATTGTTGATGTTTATTGTGCTGGTCGGGGCTGTTCTTACGGCCGGGTTGGGTTGGTTTCTCAGACTCAACAAATTCGGCTCATCCGGTGGGCTAAATCGTATCAAATTTTGGCTGACGCATCCGTTTTTTGGCATTTTTTTATTTTTTCTGGCTTTTAGTTTAATCAATATATTATTAATTCCTGATTACCTCTGGGAGAAAAATATATACCTGTTTGAAAGACTTCGCCCGCTGCTGATCTGGGTGACTTTATTTGTAACGCAAGGGCTTCTGGCCTTGTCGGTAAATCGATTTCGTTCCAATAATTTTAATTTTTATGATATCTGGCGCAGCAATAAACGTCTGATCATAATAACATTCGCTGTTTTTGGCTTTTTATTATTAATTTGGGGCTGGATGAACTGGTCGGGAATGGGGATTGTCCCGGATATTTCTTTTTGGAATGATCCCGGTGTTCCTTTGATGATATTTCAGGTGTTTATTTGTTTGCTTGCGGGTGGTTGTTTTTATTTATGCGAGCCGCATTTATTAAAGAAACATTCAAAATTATGGGATGGTGTGATTTGCCTGATTTTGTTTATAACAGCGGCATTAATATGGAATTTTACGCAACAGACCGCCAGTTATTTTGCCCCCGGACCTTATCCGCCTGCCGGTGAGTTTTATCCATTCTCGGATGCGGCCAATTATGATATATCGGCTCAAATGGCAGCTCTGGGGCAGGGTTATTACAGCACTTTTGCCTGCCCGGACAAACCCCTTTATTTAATGTTTCTCACCTGGCTGCACCTGGCGGCCGGTGATCATTTCCCTGTAGTTGTTGTTTTACAGACCATTTGTTATGCGGTCTTGCCTGTTTTGTTATATCTGCTTGGATCGAACCTGGGTTTGCGCAGCATTGGTCTTATGGCGGCCTTATTGAGTACCTTTAAAGAATCCAATGCGATCAATTCGGCGACTTTAATTTCGACTTCCAATACGAGAATGATCATGTCCGAAGTACCAACGGCGATTTTGTTGGCAAGTTTTACGCTGGTCTTAATACATTGGACAAAATCGAAAAACAAACCGGTTTTTCTGGCCGGCGTTTTGGGTGGAATTAATGGCCTGGCAACGTTGTTACGCCTGAACACCTTTATTTTTTTGCCGGTTTCTTTAGTTATTATTACCCTGGTTCTGTTTAAAGATTGGAAAAAATTACTTTTTTCCGGACTGGCTTTCGTGATATTTTTCCTGGCGAGTGTAAGCCCCTGGGTGATTCGCAGCCAGGTTGTGTGCCATGTTAATCCCTTTTATTATTTTACAGGCCCGCTGAATGGCGTTGTCGTTGGAACCCGTTTTAACCTTTCGGAAAATTCAGCGGTTGAACCACAGATTAATGATCCTTTAGCGACGACATCCCCGGTTGTGCCGCAGGAATCATTGACGCCAACCACACCCGAGCCGGCGGTTGAAGGCTCACCGGTTTATCAGGATGCCCCGAACGAAAAACAATCGTCTCATATTATTAAACCGGCGGGAATGGGTCTGGTAAATAATGTTTTTGCATGGCTGGGGCCGTTTGGCGATAAAGTTCAATTTATTTTTAATCACTTTTTTCACAATTTACTCAGTACGGTTTTAATCTTACCAACCACCTGGCTGCACGATAGCCTGCCTGTGATATCCGCTCCAAGCGGCACTTTCTGGGCCGACGATTGGGATGGGGGCGTCAGTTTTTCGAGCGGATTGTTGATCGCAGTTAATCTTTTTGTAATCGCTTTGGGTTTATCGCTGGCATGGAAAAATTATAAATTAGCCGGCCTGATGCCGCTGCTTGTATACCTGGTTTATAATTTTGGGTTGGCCGTCGCACGAACCTCCGGCGGGCGTTACATTGTATCGGCAGAATGGGTGATCTTCGTTTATTTTGCTGCCGGCCTGGCAGTGTTGATCACCTGGCTGCTGCGTCTGCTTGCCGTGGAGCGGAAACCGGGATCAGCGCAGGTTTTATTACCCGCTTCAGCAGGGTGGAAATACTTGATCGGCAGTTTTTTTGTGGTTTTATTGATTGGCGGTTTAATCCCAATCACTGAAAAAATTATTCCGGCACGTCTTTTTCCAAATCCACCGATGTCAACCTGGGTTGAAGCCGCAAGATCAGGCGGCTATGACCCTGCCGATGTTCAAAATCTGGTTTCATTGGGATGTGAAATTCAGAGCGGCAAAGCCGCTTTCCCGCGTTTTTTCTATTTTGGTCAGAGCATACCCAGTGGGGTGAAAGAAAATCAGCGAATTTACCCGAGAATAGTCTTTAGTTTGTTAACCTCGGATCGTAAAGTGATCCGGGTTGTTCTCCCGGCTACACAAATTCCTTACGACCTGCTAAATGGAAATACGGTGTCCGTGCTGGGATGTTTTAGCAGCGATCAATATCTTGAAGCCCTCATGATTCTTAATGGACAGCAGGTTATCTATCGCGATCCCCCGGCTGCCGAGTTGAAATGCCCGTTGCCGGAGATAAAATGCAACGACAACCACGTTTGTCGTTGATTCTGGCATCATAATTGCACGTGATTACACATCAAGTTAGTTTTTATAAACCAATCCTTAAAAATAAAAATTATGAACCAGAAAATTAAAATTCCTGTTTATATCAGTTTGATTTTTACCCTGTTGTTTTTGCTGTTTGAAAATGTTTCACCTATTCAGGCGCAAAGTGATATTGCTAATTCCGTTATTTTGACAGATGAGAATTTTGTAGAAGTGACCAGGGGATTTTATGGGGAATCAATACAGGACCTGTTAAAAAAACATCAGTCTCCCCTTGCCGATTATAAAAAGCAGGTGGGTGATCAAACTTTCACTGCCGGTGATGTTTTCTGGATCACCAGCCAACAGGAAGATTTTTTTATCAATCCCAAGGTGATTCTTACAACCTATATAACCCGTTATGGAATGGAACAATTACCATCGGACGATTTATTGGATATTAACCGCAGTATTTCCAATGAACTTTGGAGCCATTTTGTCAGTTACCGCGATGGCAACCGAACTTACAAACTGAATAACGGACAGGAAATAAACATTGGTTCAAGTTCCAATGCGGCAACGTTTGCTCTGGTAGCTTATTTTGGCGTTTTAACCGGCAGCCAGGCCGATTTAAATACATCATTGGATCGCTGGGTGAATAATTACCAGACTCTGTACAACCAGGTTGCCTCGAAAAATGTGGATATTAAATCCGGGGCTCCCAATGTCGCTCCATTTTTGCAGCTTCCCTTCACACAGCCATCCGAAGATTTTCTTAAAGTAAATTCATTTTTTGACCATGCCACTCCCAGTGTATTCGACGATTCGATGCTGCGTTTTGACGGGAAATCAATTGGCACTGCCTCATTTAATACCTGCAAATTGGGCGTCAATTGTTACGGCGGTCATAATGGCATTGATTATTCAACCGGAGCGGGCCGTGCGGTTTTGGCGGCGGCTTCGGGTAAGGTTGTTTATAAATATTTTAATAAAGATGCCGACCAGGGATATGTTGACAGCGGTTTGTTGATTGATCATGGCAACGGTTATATTACTGCTTACTGGCATATGGACCCCATATCGGTTAACCTGGGCGACCAGATCAACGCGGGGCAAATGGTCGGGTTAAGTGGAAATGTAGGCAAGTCGAGCGGAGCACATTTGCATTTTGGTCTGCGTATTACCGACGGCTCCAAATCTGTTGATCCGTACGGTTGGTGGAATCCCAATGTGACGGATACCTGGGGCGACAGCAAATGGATGTGGGCCGGCGATCTGGTGGCGGACAACGGCGAAGCTCAGATGCAGTTATTTTTCCGTGATTACTGGAATCGCGATTCGGCCGGTTTTGGGGGCAGTTCTTATTATACCGGCGCGATGAGCTCCGAAGCGAAAAGCACCAACTGGGGAATCTGGGGCGCTTACCTGAGCGCGGCGGGCCAATATAATGTCTATGCATACTGGCCAAAAAATTCAGATAATGCCACCGGAGTCACCTACCGGGTGTTTAATAAAAACGGTTATAACGACGTGGTTGTAAACCAGGCCTCTGCCGGAGACCAATGGTTTACACTGGGAACATTTGATTTTAACCAGGGTAGTTCTGCCGTCATTTTGACGGATTTAAATAATGGCAGCGGAAAACGTGTTTATTTTGACGCAATTAAATGGGAAAAAGTGGGTGGCAGCCCAACGGCAACTGCCCAACCTACGGCTACATCGGTCATTCCAACGCTTACTCCCACATCGCAAGCCACTGCGACGGTGCCTGCCCCGACAGCCACGCCCAATAATCAGGTGACTGTGACGGCTACAAGCGCAGCGCCTACAGCTACAGCCGTTCCTTCGGCAACGATTAAAAACCTGGCTCAAGGAAAATCGGCCAGTCAATCCAGCAATGCAGAGAATGCTTCACCTGCAAGAGCGGTGGATGGAAATACGGATGGTAATTATCGCAATAATTCAACCACACATACCAACAGTGAAGCGCAAGCCTGGTGGGAGGTGGATCTGGGTGCGATCGGAAATATTCAATATATCAAACTCTGGAACCGCACGGATTGTTGTTCCGACCGGCTCAGTAATTTGCATGTGCTCGTTTCAGATGCGCCTTTCAGTTCGAAAAATTTGCAATCCAGCATTAATCAGGCGGGCGTCTCGGATTATTATTACTCCGGTCAGGTTGGGCAGAACATGGTTGTTAATGTTGGCCGCACCGGGCGTTATGTACGGGTTCAATTAACCGGTACCAATATTCTTTCACTCGCTGAGGTGGAAGTTTGGGGGGGTGCAGGTAGTTCGGCCAGTTCGGTTAAAAACGATGATATCAACTCGGCAGTCGTAATCCCATCATCCTCCTCATGGTCAGACCAGGTCAACACCTCTCAAGCAGTGACTTCTGGAGATGATCCCGGTTTTGCCTGCGGTAAGTTTACGAGCGGTCAAGGCGCCCATTCGGTCTGGTATAAATTTGTGCCGGCCTCGTCGGGAAAATGGAGTATTACAACGGAGGGAAGTTCTTTTGATACCGTTCTGGCAGTTTGGGGCGGTCAACGTGGTTTATTGAGCCTGAATTCCTGTAATGATGACGTTAATTACCCGGATAATGTTAGATCGGCCTTACAAATTACCGTTACAGCCGGACAGACTTATTATGTAGAAGTCATTGGTTGGGGAACGTATTCGTCGGGCGACCTGAAGCTAAATTCTGCGCTTCAACCATAAAAACAAAATACAAAATACAAAAAATCAATCTCCCGGTTTATCAGACCGGGAGATTTTTTTTACAAACCATCCATAAAACTTGAAGAATCTGTTAACTTGGATTATAATTCAGGCGTTGAATATTAGAAGGCCGTATTATGACAAACTTAACTGAAAGCCAATGCGACCTGACCATTCTTGAGCAGATCGAAAAAGACCCGGATACAACCCAGGCATCTCTGGCTGCTCAATTAGGGGTTGCCGTTGGCACAATCAACTGGCATCTCAAAAGACTGATTTCCAAAGGATATGTAAAAGCAAAACGCGCCGAACGACGTAAACTGCGTTATTTGATTACGCCGGATGGTATTGCTTTACGAGCTCACTTAACGGTAGATTACATTCAATCATCATTCAGTATGTATCGTCTGGTACGCCAGAGAATGTTGGATGTATTGGAACTTGCCCGTTTTAAAAACTATAACAAGGTTCAGTTAATTGGTGAAGGGGATGTAGCGGAAATATGTCGCCTGACGTGCCTGGAGCAGGGGGTTGAGGTGGTTAATGATTCAAACGCTCCGCGTTTGATTATTAAAGGGCTAAAGGTATTTTTCGATGGAGAGCTCGAACCGGAAATAAATGATAATCCATCCCAATAATTGAAAGGAAGTTTATGGACCGGGATAACTTAAAAAACAAGCGAATTTGCGTAACTGGCGGCGCCGGTTTTCTGGGATCTTTTGTGATTCAAAAGTTGCAGGAACGCGGTGTTAAAGAAATTTTTGTACCCAAGTTTGAGGAATATAACCTTGTGCAACAAGCCGATATCCTCCGGATGTTGGATGATGCCCGTCCGGATGTGATTATACATCTGGCTGCCAGCGTGGGCGGCATTGGGGCAAACCGCGAACATCCGGCAGATTTCTTTTATGATAACCTGATGATGGGCGTTCAGTTAATCCACGAATCCTGGCGGCGCGGCATAAAAAAATTTGTCGCCATCGGCACGATTTGCGCTTATCCGAAATATACACCCATTCCATTTAATGAGAATGATTTGTGGAACGGATATCCCGAAGAAACCAATGCACCTTATGGCCTGGCAAAAAAAATGTTGTTGGTTCAGGCTCAGGCTTACCGCCAGCAATACGGATTTAATTGTATTTATTTACTGCCGGTTAACCTTTATGGTCCCGGTGATAATTTTAACCCGGCTTCTTCACACGTTATCCCGGCTTTAATTCGGAAGTTTGTGGAAGCCCAGGATCAGAATTTGGATGAAGTGGTTGTCTGGGGTGATGGTTCACCGACGCGTGAGTTTGTTTATGCCGCAGACGCTGCCGAAGGTATCGTTCTGGCGACCGAAAAATATGACGGCTCAGACCCGGTAAATATTGGATCGGGTTTTGAAATTTCGATTAAGGATCTGGCAGAAAAAATCTCCCACTTGACCGGTTATAAAGGCAGGCTGGTCTGGGATGTCGAAAAACCCAACGGGCAGCCCCGGCGAATGTTGGATACCCGCCGGGCTTATGATTATTTCGGTTTTAAAGCTCAAATGACTTTTGACGAGGGGCTGCGCCAGACGATTGAATGGTTCCGCCAGAACCGCGACAGGATTAAATAAGAATGGCGATTACACAGGTAGATTCAAAAAAGCTGGTGATTAAACCATCCAGCGGCTGGGTACCTCTGGATTTAAAGGATTTATGGCGATACCGCGAACTGGTCTTTTTTATGACCTGGCGCGATTTAACCGTACGTTATAAACAGACTTTGTTGGGCGCCAGTTGGGCGGTGTTGAGACCCTTATTAACCATGGTTGTTTTCAGCATCTTTTTTGGCGGTCTGGCAGGCGTTCCTTCGGATGGTGTGCCCTACCCGATTTTTTCATTTACCGCTTTGCTGCCGTGGGAGTTGTTTGTGACGGCTTTAACAGTCGCCAGCCGTTCCCTGGTTGTTAACAGTAATATGATTACCAAGGTTTATTTTCCGCGAATTATCCTGCCAATGTCATCAATTCTGGCAGGCGTGGTTGATTTTGCCATTGCTTCCGTGGTGATGGTTTATTATCAATTTGCCCCCACAGCCAACATCTGGGTATTACCTTTGCTGCTGCTTTTGACTCTGGTTACGGCCATTGGCGTTTCGTTATGGCTTTCAGCAATGAATGTACTTTACCGCGATGTAGGCTATGTTACCCCGTTTTTGCAACAGTTATGGTTATACATTACTCCGATTGCCTATCCTGCCAGTCTGGTACCCGAAAAATGGCGTTTGCTTTATGCAATTAATCCCATGACGGGCGTGGTGGAGGGGTTTCGTTGGGCATTACTGGGCACAACGCAGAGCGCGCCGACCAATTTAATCATCACTTCCGTTATCGTATCCGTGGTGATTTTAATCAGCGGTTTGTTTTATTTTCGGCGAATGGAACGCCTCTTTGCAGATATGGTCTAACCGGGCCTGTATAGGATTATTATGAGTGATCTTGCAATAAAAGTAGTTGATCTGGGGAAACAATATCGAATCGGCGCGCCGGCCAACAATTATCGCACTCTGCGAGAAACGATGACCGAGATGTTTGCCGCTCCGCTGCGCCGTTTGCGAACTGGCTCTTCCTTTTCGGAAAAGATCTGGGCGCTGCAAGGCGTTAATTTTGAAGTTAAACAGGGTCAGGTTTTGGGCGTCATTGGTCGAAACGGCGCCGGGAAAAGCACATTATTAAAAATTCTTTCTCGCGTGACCGAACCAACCAGCGGTTATGCGGAAATAACCGGACGCGTCGGTTCGCTGCTTGAAGTCGGAACCGGCTTTCATCCAGAATTAACCGGTCGGGAAAACATTTTCCTCAACGGCGCCATTTTGGGGATGAAACGCAGCGAAATACAACGCAAATTCGATGAAATTGTCACCTTTGCAGAAGTGGAAACTTTTATCGATACCCCCGTGAAACGATACTCCAGCGGCATGTATTTACGCCTGGCTTTTGCAGTGGCAGCGCACCTGGAGCCTGAAATTCTGGTGGTTGATGAGGTGTTAGCAGTGGGGGATGCCGAATTTCAACGTAAATGCCTGGGCAAAATGAGCGATGTGGCGCAAGAAGGCCGCACCGTGTTGTTTGTCAGTCATAACATGTCGGCCGTATTACGCCTGACTGAAGAATCGTTGGTGATTGAAAAAGGCAAACTGGTCATGCGCGCCCCCAGTCAACAGGCAGTTGATTATTACCTGTCTCAAGGGATGTCACAAGAAGGACAGCGGCTTTGGGCGGATGATGACATCAGTCGTGCGGCGAAACCCTTTATTCCCGTGGGAATTAAGGTATTAAACCCGCAGGGAAAAGTTGTGGATACAGTGCGGTCGGTGGAACCGGTTACGATTGAAATTGAATACAAACTGGATGAACCGATCGTTGGTTTACGCGTCGGTGTGTATTTAATGAGCACACGCGGCGAATATATTTTCACCTCATTTGATACGGATAAACCGGAACAATATGACCGGCATGCCACCCGGCAAAGCGGGCATTATGTCAGTCGTTGTACTGTTCCGGCAGACACCTTAAATGAGGGACGTTTTGTGGTTGGCGTGAATGCCAGTGCTTTTCGAGTTAAACGTTATTTTCAAGATGAACAGGCACTGTCATTTAACGTGGATGGTGCCGGGGCGCCCGGTATGCAATGGGCAGAACCCCGCCTTGGCCCTGTAAGACCACGCCTTGAATGGAAGATAGAGGTGATGTAAACATGGCTGTTGCGACTAAAGATAGCATCAAAAATGTTCTGGGACAGATTCCTTTTGCGGCGGAATTATACTGGCTTGTCAGGCAGAACGGTAAACCCATCCAGAGTCGTTTTTCATTAAAACGACTGCAGGAGGCAATGCCGGAACTGGTGAAAGATGTTCAGGAATTAAAACAGGTTCGTTCGGATGGAAAAAAGGTCTTTCTTTTTGCCACCATGCATTTTTGGATTGAACATGCAGCGGTGATGGGCCTGGCATTATCCGCTTTGGGGCATAAAGTAACTCTGGGATTTTTGCCGTATGGCGATTGGCGTACGCCGATTAATAAGTTTGATTTAAAACGCCAGAATTATTATGCCCGCAAAGTGTTAAATTCGGCTTCAGAAGTAATGGAAAATGTAGCCCTGTTAAACCTTAAACCAAACTATAAACCGCTTCCGGCGGAAGTGATGAATGCGGTCAAACAGGTAACCCATTATGACGTGCAATATACCTTGCAGGTTGAGGATGTAGACGAATCATCCGATATTTATCGTCTGCGTTATGAACGAAACCTTGAAGCGGCGCGAGCAGCCTATATCTGGCTGCAATCCGGTAAACCGGATGTGTTAATCGTACCCAACGGCACCATTCAGGAACTGGGTGTGGTTTACCGTGTGGCGCGTATTTTAAAAATTGAAACAATCACGTATGAATTTGGCGACCAACGCCAGCGCATCTGGTTTGCACAAAATGGCGAAGTGATGCGCCAGGAAACCGATGCCCTTTGGGAAGCCCGCCGCGATATGGATTTGCAGGACGCACAATTGGAAAAGGTGAAAGCATTGTTTGCCGCCCGGCAAAATGCCACCACCTGGGAAAACTTTGCGCGTCGCTGGCAGGGCATTCCGGCGCAGGGTGGTGAGCAGGCCAGGGCAGCCCTGGGGCTTGATAATCGCCCGGTGGTATTGCTGGCAACCAATGTGCTGGGCGATAGTCTCACCCTGGGACGACAGGTTTTTAGCCACAGCATGTCGGAATGGATTTCACGGACCGTGCAGTATTTTGCCGGGCGTGACGATGCGCAGCTTGTCATTCGTGTGCACCCGGGAGAACTGTTAACACATGGCCTGTCGATGGTGGATGTGGTTAAACAGGTACTGCCAAAACTGCCCGAACATATTCACTTGATCAGTGCTTCGCAAAAAGTAAACACCTATGATTTGATTGATGTGGCGGATGTCGGCCTGATTTATACCACCACGGTTGGGCTTGAGATGGCAATGAATGGCCTGCCGGTGATTGTCGCCGGGCATACTCATTTCAGAGATCGCGGTTTTACTTACGATACCGATTCATGGGTGACGTATTTTAAACAACTCGGGCAAATCCTAGAAAACCCGGCCAAATATCGGCTTAAACCTGAAGAAGTAAAATTGGCCTGGAAATATGCTTATCGATTCTTTTTTGAATATTCACGGCCCTATCCCTGGCACCTGGTCAGAATGTGGGACGATTTTAAAACCCGCCCAATCAAGTCGGTGTTGTCGTCAGAAGGATTGGCTTTATACGGGGAGACTTTTAGCCATCTGGTGGGTGAGCCCATTGATTGGAAAACCATACCGGAAGGATAAAACCTATTGAATACACAGGAACAGGTAAGACAGTTTTACGATAAAGTTGGCTGGCAGGTTGTTGAAGATGGTAATTATCAAAATGCCCGTTATGAAGACCTCAGGCCGGTGGCGCGAGAGTACATTCATCGCTGCCATTTGCGCGTTAATCGCCACCTGCCAGAACGCGGCTCCTTTATATTGGATGCCGGATCCGGACCGGTTCAATACCCCGAATATCTGACTTATTCAGAAAATTTTAATTACCGTGTGTGCGCGGATATATCAATTGTGGCATTAATGGAGGCGCGTAAACGCCTGGGCCATAAAGGTTTATTTGTGGTGAGTGATGTATCCAACCTGCCCTTTAAGGATGGCGCTTTTGATGGCCTGGTTTCTCTGCATACCTTGCACCATTTACCCCAGGATGGGCAAAAGAAGGCTTACCGTGAGTTTTACCGGGCACTTAAACTCGGCGCTTCGGGTGTGGTGGTTAATGGCTGGACTGAATCCATTTTGATGCGCCGTTTGAACTGGATGGTGCACGGTATGGAAGGATTGGGCCGGTTGTGGGGCAGGCTGCGCGGCCGCAAACTGTCTGAAAAAAAGGTTCAGAATAATAAAAATGCAGACCCGACCGGCACCTATATTCAAAAACTGGACGCCGATTCACTGGGTGAAGATTTAAATAAAGCCGGTATTCCGTTTGATATTCGTGTCTGGCGCAGCGTAAACGTTCGCTTTTTACGCGC
>JAJTBH010000043.1 GCA_021287005.1 Anaerolineae bacterium | reverse complement strand
ATCAGGTTGCGGTCAGGTCCAGACGTGAAATCGAAAGTCTACACGGCATTGGTCCCAATGCTCTCAAAATCCTGCATGAAGCCTTGCGCGAACATGGCCTTGACTTTTCACCCGAAAAAAAAGATAACTCTGTTTATTAAAACTGCCGGATCAAAAATCCGGCAGTTTTAATAAATCCTGCTTATCAGATCATAAAAAATGCAGGGATTTTAATCCATTTTTAAATGACCGTTCTTAAAATATTTTTTGCTCAAATTTAAAAACGCGCGCCATGGCTTTGACTTCATCCGGCAGCAGCCCCTGCCCGGGCGAACCTGCCGCTAGGTTAAAATATTCGTTGCGTGCCCCGGTTTCAGCATATTCCACCAGGTCGAGGGCATCCATCAAACCATCTTGTGAGCGGGCCATAATGCCATGTTTAGCCCAAACGATAATGCGATACTTCTCCAGTTCGGAAAAGGTTTTTTCCATTAATTCATCCGTGCCGGGAATGCAAAACGGCACCCAGCCCAGGCCTTCCGGAAGGCTGACCACGATTTCAGGCTGCCAGCGTAAAACGTGCTGGCTCAAGGCTTTATTACTTTGATAAGCCGGAATGTGGCTTAAATAAGTCAGATAAGGTGGATGTGTATGGATTAAGGCATGAAAATTTGAGCCATAACGGGCAATGATGCGGGCATGGCTCGCCAGGTGTGAGTTAAATTCACGCGTTGGCCGTACAAAATGTTTATTGGGGGCCGTATAAATCGTAGCCGATTCCCCTCCCGCTTCAATAACCGCCACACCAAGGTAGGCCGCCGGATATTTTTTAATTTCACGCAATCGAACCCCCGAACCGGTGAAAACGACTTTAAAACCGGCCAGTTCAGGCACTCTGGTAGGCAAGTTGATTTTTTCAGCCACGGGGAACAAATCCCGCGGATCACAATCCCAGTTAAAACAGACGCTAATGTTGCCTGCGCCGCCTTCACAGCAGCCCAGTTCAGATAATCTCTCACCGACCGAGCCAAAGTCGGTAATTAATTCATGTAAATCAGGGTAGGGTGGGTTAAATGACATTTTTTAAACATACCTCCATTAATCAACAATAATTAATAGCAATTTTTGTTCCCATTGCATATTTAGCTCTCCTTACAAACCATTCCAATCAAAATGGGCGGCAGAGAGCCGCGCCATTTTGACAGGAAATAGTTCTAACAGGAGACGTGGGATGCAAGGATAAAATCTGATTAAAAACGACTTTAAATCACGCGCTCACTACCGCCATCCATGGGCACCTGGGCGCCGGTAATTTTTTCAAACAAAGGCCCGCACATTTCAGCCAGCATTTCGCCGATATCATGGCTGGTCAGTTCCACATGCAGTACATTATTGGTTTTATACTGTTCAATACTCATATGGTAATTGGCCGCCCGGGTTTTTAAGACGTCTTCCGTCCACAAACCGGTGTCAAACACTGCGTGCGGGTTCACCATGTTAACGTTAATATGATCATTACCCCATTCCAAAGCTGCTACGCGTGCCAGTTGGGTAAGCGCAGCTTTCGAAGCCGAATAGGTAGCCGCCCCCGGCCCCGGAGCAGGTACATTGCGCGATGAATTCACCGCTACCCGGCCGTGCCTGGGAGATAATTTAAACAGAGGGTAAGCTTCGCGTAATAAAACCAGGTTGGCGTCCAGATTAAGCGTAAATGCTTTATGCCATTCGTCCAACTGTAAATTTTCAATTTTACAGCTCGCCGGAAAGATACCGGCATTTAACACCAACATATCCAACCCGCCAAAAGTTTCCACGGCCTGGTCGATGGCTTTAAGAATAGCTTGTTCTTTTGACAGGTCGCATACCAGGCCCAAATACTCGGGGTCATCGAAAGTGTTTTTTATATCCGGGTTGATATCCAGACCCACCACACTGGCGCCGCGATTTAACAAAGACCTTACCGCCGCTTTGCCAATTCCCGAAGCCGCCCCGGTTACCAGGGCTACTTCTCCTTTAAAGAGACCACCTTTTTGAAATCCCGATTCAGTATCCGCTTGTGTTAACCTGGCTGCAGCCGGCTCGCTTTGGTATTTTGAAGTAAGCGGATCGGACAAGGCCGCAATGCCTTTTTCAAAATATCGCCTGGCTTCAGCCGCGTTTTCGCCCGCGCAACAAATGCCAAGTTCCTTTGCCAGAATCAGTCGGAGTGCAAAATCGGTTAATGGACCTTCCAAAGTCAAACCCGGCAGGGCTGCCGCGGAAGCCTGCACATCCCGCCCGGTTAAAGCCAGAAAACCATAACGTTCATAGGTAGCACGGCTGAGATTGGGAATTTCAAAAGATTTTAACAGGTTTGAGTCAGCCAGTAATTTCTGGCAGACAGGATCGTTAATACAGGATAAAACCATGGGGCGGCCGGCCGCTGTTGAAACGGCTTTACGCAAGGCTGCAATGGATAAACGTTTTTGTGAAGAAACTTTGTTATTCAGTTGTTCAGGTTCGGAGGTTATCCCCTGGTTGTTCATATCAAAAACCTTTCTAGGTTTGTTTCACGGGTGGAAAATAAATTTCCACCCGTGAATAAACAGTCTGTTATTTCGCGTTTTTCATATCTTTGAACAACTCAAAAGCTTCTTTCGGGGTTGCGTTTTCATGAATAACGGCCTGTAAAGCACGTGCCACGCCGCGTGGGCAGGCATTTTGCCAGATATTGCGGCCCAGGTTTACGCCAATTGCGCCTTGCTGCATGCCGGTATAAACAAATTCCAGCACTTCCAACTCTGAATCAACTTTTGGACCGCCGGCAATCACCACCGGAACCGGGCAGCCGTTAACAACTTTTTCAAAGTCGTCACAAAAATAAGTCTTAATTACATCGGCGCCGGCTTCTGCACAGACACGGCTGGCCATGGCCAGAAAGCGCGCCTCTTTTTTCTGATCCATTTCGCGCCCGACGGCCGTCACAGCCATCACCGGAATGCCATAGGGGGCACATTGATCAACCAGTTTATTTAATCCCATCAGGGTCTGGTGCTCATATTCGCTGCCAATATAAACCGAATAACCCACGGCAGCCACATTTAAGCGCAAAATTTCATCGATGCTTACCGATACTTCTTCGTTCGCCAGGTCTTTACCGACGATGCTGTTGCCACCCGATACACGTAAAATGATCGGCGTTTTGGTGTTGGATTTAATTGCATTTTTTAAAGTGCCGCGCGGAACAAAAACGGCATCCACAAATTCTTCCAGCGGTTCAAAAGCCACACCCGGCCGTTCGATGCCGTGGGTCGGCCCCTGAAAATAACCATGATCCATTGCCAGATAAAAACAATGCCCGTCTTCCAGTATTAATTTTGAAAGTCTGTTTTCAAAACCCCAATTCATATTTTTTCTCCTTTGGAACTTTAATAGTGTTTATCGATAATTTGGTAAATTTTATTGCGGCCTTACCACTTCAAATTTTTGTTTAATTAACCAGGCATGAAATTCATGCGTGGTATGCAAACAGGCAGTCTGGCAAATGCTGCGTAAGGTTTGATATTTTTGCGAGTCCGGGTCTTCCTGATCAAGCAAAACCTGCACGGGGCAGGCCACCGCCTTACAATACTCCCTGCGTTGGTAATCGATATAACCTGGAATTGTCATGGTATGCTCTCCTGTGTCACAAAGAAATTTTTATCAAGCTGAGACAGACCGTTTTTGTAAAAAAACCGTCCGGGTTCTGATTTTTCATTTTCCTGCACTATTTTGAAAAAAAGACTTGAACAAATTTGAATAACGTGCAATAATGTTCACAAGCATTATAGCAACATTAATTTACAGTGTCAATTACCTGTTTTATAAAAAAATGTAAAATTATTCCGCTTTTATCCCGTGAGGTTATTTCATGCCCATTACCCTTCCTGAAGTTTCAACCCCCGTTTTCGCCCTGATTGCCGCAATTTGGTTAATTATTTTAGCTGCGGGCCGGCACCAACTTAAAAATATCAAAGAAAATACGGTTCAACTTGTGTTGGAACAGGCCAGAGAACAGCTCAAAAAAGACTCAAACCTCGATATAGACCAATTTTATGCCTCCATTTACCCTCAATGGCGGCAGATGGTGAAATCCAAAGCGCTTTTTATTCCGCATAAAACCGAGTTATGGCCCATGCCGGCTTATCCCGAATATGTTTGTAGCCGGATTAAATTTAACCCGCAAGTGGTTGCAGATTTCCTATCCGAAAACGGGATTATTTTACGCGGTGTGGAAATCGCCCTCCCGGAGCAAGACCTTCCAATCAACCCGGCGGATTCTGGCAATCACGGGCTGTCTTTTGTTGAACAACTTTGCAACTTATTTGCAAAATATCAAAAGAGGTATTGACAAAGTTTTGCTTTCGCGCTACAGTATGAACAATATTGCACGATAGAAAAATTTGTTCAAGATTTTATAATTTTTCCCTGGGGAATTTATTTTTAGAGGTCAGGATTTTAGCCATTTCATTCTCGAAGAATGGTTATCTATAAAACAGCGAGTTTATAGCCTGCAAAATGGAGGTGCATCAAAATAAATTTTGTCCTTTTTTACACCGTTATATATTTGATTGTTCTTAACCAAAATCACCAAGGAGGCTTTTCCCATGTCGTTAGATTCCTTCCTGCAAGGACTCAGTGATGTTTTTAACACGTTTGGATCAACTGTTTTTGTACCTCTCATCATTTTTGTAATTTGTTTGATCCTGGGTGTCACGCTTAAAAAGTCTTTTTTCTCAGCAATCTATGCCGGCATCGGTTTAACCGGTTTCGGTTGGTTGACCGGCCAGTACATTCCGGTCATCGTGCCTGCTGTAGAAAACCTGGTTAAAACCACCGGTTTAAACCTGCCCGTGGTTGACATTGGTTGGCAGGCCACCTCCGTTATCGCCTATGCAACCCAGGCCGGTATGGTCTTTTTGGGAGTCGGTCTGCTTTTCCAGATCGTTCTGTTCCTGCTCAAATTCACCAACGTTTTCATTCCCGGTGACCTCTGGAACAATTACTCCTATATGGCATGGGGGTCATTAATTTTTGTGGTCACCAAAGATATGTGGCTGTCACTCTCTTTAATGCTCATCATGGTGCTCTACAACGTTATCTTCATTGAGATGAACCAGAAACGTTGGTCAACCTATTATGGTTATCCCAACGCCACCATCCCCGCCCTGCACATCGCCCCCGGTACCCCGCTGGCCGTAGTCGGCAACTGGCTGTTGAACAAACTGGGTGCCTACAAAGTTCGCGTTCGTCCCGATGATTTGCAGAAACGCCTGGGCATCTTTGGTGAACCCATTGTTTTAGGTCTGATTTTGGGTATCCTGATTGGCTTCCTGGGTCATCTTAATGACCTTTACCTGTTATCCTCCTGGGCCAACATCCTGATCATCGGTATCTCCACCGCCGCCGTTATGGCCATCTTCCCGCGTGTTGCCAACATCTTCGCTTCTGCATTCATGCCCATCACCGAAGCCGCCCGTAAACGCACTACCAAAAACGTCAAGGTCGGCGACGAATTTTACATCGGCGTCAATGATGCCACCGGTTACGGCGAACCCGCCACTTTAATTTCCGGTATCATCCTCATCCCCGTGATGTTGCTGCTTTGCGCCATCCTGCCCGGCAACCAGACACTGCTGCTCGTGGACTTAATCGCCATCCCCTTCATCATTCAGCCTTTCGTGGCTGCCACCAACGGCAACATTTTCAAAACCGTCATTCTCTCGGCCATCGAATTCTCAATCGGTTTGTACATCTGCACCTGGACCGCTCCGCTCTTCACTCAGGTTTATTCGCAGTTTGCCACCACGCCGCTTAATCCGGGCGCTCTGGTAACCGCAGGTATGATCTTAAATAAACCCATCATTGGCGGTTTAATTTTCATGCCGGTTCTGAATTTCGGTTGGTTAGCCATCCTGGCCCTGTTGGTTCTCTACGTCCCGATTTATTACCTCTTCAAGAAAAACAAGGTAAAAATCCAGGACTTCATGGAAGCCCAGGCAGCACTGGATGTGGACACCGAAGCCAACGCTTAAGCTCTTCCATATCTCTTAACTCCTCGGGGGTGTCCGGTTGTATATCACTCCGGACGCCCCCGAAAAATCTATTCTCAACATTATCATTTGAAATAAAAGACGGTTACAATTTTCAGGTATCTTTATTTTTATGCGGAGTGTTTGTAATGGCAAATGTTTTAATCGATAAACAATTAATGGCTGTTAAGCTCGACTTTAAAACCAAAGAAGGTGTTTTAGGCGCTTTAAGTGATAAACTGCGCGCGCTAGACATGGTGACGGAAGATTTTCAGGTTCATTTGCTCGAACGTGAAAACAACTTCCCCACCGGCCTTAACGCCGGTGTGCCGCTGGCTCTATGTCATACGGAAGCCCAATAACGTGCCGCAATGTGCGCCGCATCCCTTTTGAACCCGGTGGAATTTCATGAGATGGGCAACCCCGAAGGGATTGTGAATGCCGAAATCGTCTTTTTACTGGCATTGAATGACCCCAAAGAGCAGGTACCCTGGTTAAAGAAAATGGCTTCCATTTTCAAAAATGAAGATGTTTTAAAATCCATCAAAGATGCTGAAACCCCTGAAGCACTGGCTGCCATATTAAGTTCCATTCTGGAATAATACCTGATAAATTTAACATGCAATGCACAATTTTGCGGTTATAATTAAACAAAATTAACGCTCGTTTTATAAAACCAAACAAAGAGAGGATTTCAACAATGAGCAGAAAACTTCATATCTTGGCTGTTTGCGGGTCCGGCGTGGTAAGCTGCTCGATGGTCGGCCAAAAAGTAAAAGAAATGCTGGAGCCTCACGGTATTAAAGCCGATGTAACCGGTTTGTTGCCCCAGTCGGTAAAAGAATATGTTGACCGTGGCGGAATTGATTTTGTTGTGGCAACCAGCCCCGTACCCGGCCCCCTCAGTGTTCCTTTAATTAAGGGTGTCGGTTTGTTAACCGGCTTCGGCGAAGAAGAAATAGAAGAACAAATCGTTGCTACCGCCAAAAAGATTCTGGCGAACGAAGCGCAAAAATAGGCTTTTTTTACCCTGTTTTTTCAGGTGCCGATTATAATTAATGAGGTAAATTAACAGTTTACCTGTCAGGAAAATACTAAAAGTAACCATTTTTTAGTAAAGAGGGAATTTAACAATCACTTGACCGACCGAATGAATATGCCAGAATTTAATAAACTCGAACTCCTGGCGCAGGTTGCGCTTTTATATTACAAAGAAGACAAAAATCAAACCGAAATCGGGAAGACGTTAAATATTTCCCACTCAACCGTTTCGCGTTTATTAAAGGAAGCTCGTGATACCGGGTTGGTTGAAATTATCATTCGTTACCCAACCTCGACTATTCCTTCCCTTGAAAAAGAACTCGAGGAAAAATTCGGCCTTAAACAGGCCCGTGTTGTTTCAACCGCCGAAGATTCATACCAGGGTTTGGTACGCAACGTGGCTCAACAGGCAGCGCGCACCCTGGAATCATACCTGAAAGACGGTCACACACTCAGCATCTCGCTGGGCATGGCCGTAGCCGCCACTGTACGCGCCATTCGCGCAACCAGCCCCATCCACGTCCGGGTGGCGCGTTTACAGGGAGCCACCGATAACGAACTGCGCGAAGGCACCGACCTGGTGCAAACCCTGGCCTCTTATTTTGGCGGTGAGTTTAAGATTATCCCCTCACCCTGGAAGTTAAAAGACCCGCAAATTTGCGCCGCCTTGTTGCAGGAGCCGGCCATTCGTGAATCAATCGATGTCGCCCGGAGCGCCGACGTTGCTCTGGTGGGTATCGGCGTGATGGATGCGGATATCTCCACCATCCTGCGTAATGAGTTGATCTCCGCTGAAGGTTTTGAATCGCTAAAGGAACAGGGCGCCGTGGGTGAAATTTGCGGAAAATATTTTGATATCCAGGGTAATGTGCTGGACACTTACTTTAATCATTGTACGGTCAGCGTGGACCTGGAATGCCTGCGGGATATCCCCACCGTCGTTGGTGTCGCCGCCGGCGCCAAAAAAGCCAGGGCTTTACTGGGCGCTATTCATGGACGTTTTATCAACGTCCTGGTGACCGATGTCAGCGCCGCACGCGCCCTGTTGGACCTCAACGCTGAGACCGATCAAACCTGATTTTTACCAATTCGATCCCAAATTAAGGTTATTTTTCACCTCCATCAAATTTTGAAGCAGAGGAGTTTTAACAATGGCAGAAATTCAATTGGAAATTACCAACAAAGTCGGGTTGCATGCCCGCCCCGCCTCTTTATTCGTTCAAACCGCCAATAAATATAAAAGCGCAATAACCGTTATTAATGGTGACACAAGCGTAAACGCCAAAAGCATTTTGAGTATCTTAACCCTGGGCGCCGAAAAAGGCTGTATATTAACCATTCGCGCCGAAGGCGAAGATGCCGATGCCGCCCTGCAGGCCATTAAGGACCTGCATGCTGACAATTTTGGAGAAAAAGAATGATACAGTTACATGGTATAGCCTCGGCGCGCGGTATCGCCGTGGGACCGGTTTATCAGTTTCAGCAGGTAAACCTGGTTGTGGAACGAAAGTCCTGCCCGGCGTCTGATCTTGAATTGATTCGTTTCGATGAAGCCGTGCAGGCAGCCCTGAACCAGATTGAAGCCGTTTTTACCAAAGCCAAAAACGATCTGGCCGAAGAACAGGCTGCCATTTTTGAAGCCCACCGCATGATGCTGCAAGATCCCGAACTGATCGAGAGTGTTAAAAAAACCATCCGCGAACAATCGGTTAATGCCGAGTTTGCCGTTAAACAGGCGACCGAGCATTATGCTTTGATGCTGGAAGGCATGGATAACGAATATTTTAAGGCGCGTGCTATGGATGTGCGTGATATCGCCCAACGTTTGCTGCGCCTATTGTTGGGTGTTGCCGCAGCAGACACAAGCAGCCTTTCAACGCCAAGTATTATTATCGCGTCCGACCTGAGTCCCTCCGATACCATTTTGTTTGACAAACACCTGGTTCTCGGTTTTTGCACCGTGGAAGGCAGCGAGACCTCGCACACTGCCATTCTGGCGCGCGGCCTGGGCATTCCGGCTGTGGCAGGCTGCACTTCGGAAATATTAAAAATCTCAACCGGTACGCAAGTTATCCTGGATGGCACTCAGGGTATATTGATTCTGGATGCCGCCGAAACCGTTAAAAATGAATATATCGCCCGGAAATCCACTTTATTACAACGCCTTCAAAATGCCAAAAGCCGCTGCCATGCTGCAGCGCTTACATTGGATGGTGAAGCCGTTGAAGTGGTTGCCAACATCGGCAACCTGGCCGGAGCACAGGATGCCGTGGAAAACGGCGCCGAGGGCGTCGGTCTGCTGCGTACCGAATTTTTATATATGGAACGCGAGACTTTGCCTTCCGAAGAGGAACAATTCCAGGCTTACAGCCGCATACTGGAAGTCTTTGGCGACAAACCGGTCGTGCTGCGTACCAGCGACATCGGTGGAGACAAGGAACTGCCTTATCTCAACCTGCAAAAAGAAATGAATCCATTTTTGGGTGTGCGCGGGCTGCGCCTGGCATTGCACCAACCCGCGCAGCTTTTATACCCGCAGCTGCGCGCCGTTTTGCGCGCCGGCAAAGGGCATGATTTACGCGTGATGTTCCCCATGGTAGCCTCCCTGTCAGAGATTCGCCAGGCCCGCCAGGCTCTGGTTGATTGCAGGAGTCAACTTTTGGCTGAAGGGCAGATCGTGGCAGACCATTTGCAGGTTGGCATTATGATTGAAGTTCCATCGGCAGCCATCATGGCCGATCGTCTGGCCCCGGAAGTAGACTTTTTCTCGATCGGCACCAATGATCTGACCCAATATACCCTGGCAGCCGACCGCACCAATCCCCAACTGGCTTATCTAACCAGCGCCTTTTCACCCGCCGTTTTACGCCTGATTCAAAACGTCATCCTTCAAGCACATCATTCTGGCAAATGGGTGGGTTTATGCGGGGAACTGGCCGGCGAACCCCTGGCACTGCCCCTTTTATTGGGATTACACCTGGATGAGTTCAGCATGAATCCGCCTGCCATTCCGTTGGCAAAAGAAATCTTGCGCGGTCTGCACCGCTCGGATTGTGAAAAATTGGTCGAAGAAGCGCTTAAATTCGAATCCGCCGAAGAGGTTAAAAACCTCGTACGTGAACGGATGCCCGGTGTGGCGGCATAAAAATAATCACTGGATCAGCCCATTAAACTACAGCCGGAGAGTGAATATTTCTCCGGCTGTTTGATTAACTTTTAATAACGAAATTAAGGCCGATTTTACACCCGTACCCCTCCCCAATAATTGAAGTATGATATCATTAGGCCGAAATGGGGCACAATGATCACCATTCCTTTGCTTTCCACAAAATTATTTCTCCCGCCGCACAATATTCAACATGTGCCGCGCCTGAGACTGCACGAATTGCTCACGCAAGGTCTGCACAATCGCCTGACCTTAATTTCTGCGCCGGCCGGGTTTGGCAAAACCACCCTGGTGAGCGACTGGCTGCACCATACCCGCGTCGATTCGAATGACCAGGTGCGGTTTGCCTGGCTGTCTCTGGATGAAGGTGATAATGATCTGGTTCGATTTTTAACTTACCTCTCGGCCGCCTTTCAAGAACTGCTCCCCACCTCCAGCGATTTTAATTTACCCGATGAAAATGTATCCACCGAAATTCCAACCGTTGAACGGTTTTTAAACGATTTAATAAACCGTCTGGCGGCTGCCGGAGATCATTCTCTCGGTTTTATTATGGATGATTATCACCTGATTGAATCGCTCAATGTGCATTATGCGCTCAATTATCTGATTGATCATTTACCTCCCAATCTTCACCTGATATTAATGACCCGTTCCGACCCGCCCCTGCATCTGGCGCGTTTGCGCGGCCGCGGCGACCTGGTGGAAATTCGCCAGAATGATTTGCGTTTTAATCCCGATGAAGCCGCCACATTCTTCGAACAATCCAGAAAGTTGATGTTATCCAACGATCAGGTTAAATTATTAACCACACGTACAGAAGGCTGGATTGCCGGATTACAAATGGCGGCCCTGGCTTTACAATCCGAACATGAAGCCGCCGACCCGCAAAGTTTTGATGCCTTTTTTAAAGATTTTTCCGGCAACAGTCGTTTTGTGCTGGATTATTTGATGGAAGAAGTCTTAAGTAACCAGCCTGCCGAAATTCAATCCTTTTTATTACACACTTCTATTCTAAACCGCATGTGCGGCCCGCTTTGCGACAGCCTGCTGAAAGATATTCCCCTTCAGAAAACCAGTCAGCAGATATTGCAGGAACTGGAACACGCCAATCTTTTTATCATTTCGCTTGATTCACAGCGCCAGTGGTACCGCTACCATCACCTGTTTGGCGAGTTGCTGCGCCAGCGACTTGAAACCGCCTGCCCGGGTGAATCGGCAGTCTTGCACCGCCAGGCCAGTGGTTGGTTTGAAAGCAACGGCTTCCTGCCGGATGCCATCGACCACGCTCTGGCTGCTCTACAGCCCGGCGACAACACATCCGATGATGTGACCCGTACCATAAATATGATTGAGGTCGCTGCCGAACCGGCTTTATCCCGCGGCGAAGTGGTCACCTTTGCGCATTGGGTGGATGCCCTGCCCAACGAACCGGTGCGCCGCCGCCCCTATTTATGCCTCTATCATGCCTTGAGCATGCTGTTGGTCAGTGGAGGGTCTCGCGAAAGAATTGAAGCGCGTCTTGAAGATGCGCGCGCCGTCGAATCGGATATCGCCCTGCAGAATGCGGTTGCCATTATCAATAGTTTTATTGCCGGTTTTCGCGGCAATGTTTATGAATATCAGCCGGTGCCCGATGAAGTTTTAAATTTGTTGGCCGAGAAAAAACGCTTTTTATATAGTCTGGTGGTTGCATTACAGAGTATTACCGATGTCTACTTCACCGATTTAAAACTTTCATCCCACCGCATGGAGGAAGCCTCAAAATTATGCCGCGAAAGCGGCAATTGGATGGCCTATGCCCTGGTGCGTGCCCAGATCGGCGATTTATTCACGCTCCAGGGTAAATTACTGGCTGCCAACGCCGAATATGAACAAATTATTAGCACGATTGGTAATGATTCATCACATCCCTTCCCGGCCGCCGGCATGGCATATATCGGTAAAGGAAATATACTGCGTGAATGGAATGACCTTGAAGCCGCCAGTTTATGCCTTAAAAATGGCATGCTGTTATTACAAAAATGGGGTGAGTATAACGCCATGGATTATTACACCATCATGGCGCGCCTGTTGCAGTCGCGTGGGCAGGGTGTGGCGGCTCTTGAACAGTTACATCGTGCCAGTTTGCTGGCCCAACAATTTGACCTGACTTTTTTTGATGATCTTTTTGTCGATTGTATTCAAGCCGAATTATGGATCAAACAGGGTAATTTACCCGCTGCCCAACGGTGGGCCCGCGACTATAATTTTGACAGACCGGTTGGCGATCTGCTGGTTTTACAAAAACCTGAAAACCACTCGTTAATAGAAATATACTTATACGAAATCCAGCTAACCACCCTGGCGCGGTTACGCCTGGCAGAAGGGCAGGCAGAGCCGGTTATTCAAATTTGTACCGAGTTGCTTCGAACATTTGAAAAACAGGATTTAGGACGTTACACCCTGGAATGCCTCATTTTGTTATGCCGCGTTTATGCTCTGAAAGGTGATATCAACACCGCCCGCCAAATGCTCGAAAAGGCATTGGCTCAGGCAGAACCGCAGGGTTATATTCGCATCTTTCTGGATGAAGGCCCCGCTCTGGCTAATATCATCAACAACTTGCGGTCTTTGATTAAAGATGAACGATTAAATAATTTTGCTGGCCGTTTATTGGATGGATTCGTATCCCCCGAATCCTGTGTTTTCTTACCGGAAGGGTTAAGCGGATCTCAACCTGAAATGATGCCGGCCGTCACGGCCGCCGCTGAAATATTATCGGAACGCGAGCGTGAAGTTTTAAAACTGTTGGCGGCCGGCCTTTCCAACCAACAAATCGCCGTAAAAATGGTGATTGCCCTCAGTACGGTTAAAACCCATGTTCACAGTATTTACCAAAAACTGGGTATCACCAATCGCGCCCTGGCAGTCACCCGCGCCCGTGAGCTCAATCTCCTTTAAGTTCACATCCACCCACTCGAACCTATCTCCATCTTAAAATCCATCTTTGGTTGGATGACAGGTTATCTGACTGCGGTTATACTGCAAGCGTTCAAGGAAAGGGAACAATGACAGATAACATTCACTGTCATATCCGGGTCAAAGGACATCTGGGTCAACAATGGTCGCAGTGGTTTGACGGTCTAACGATTAACACTTTGCAGGATGACGAAACCACCATCAGCGGCACCCTGCCCGACCAGGCAGCTTTTTTTGGCGTGTTGGCCCATATTCGCGACCTGGGTATGCGGGTGGTCATGCTCGATTGCAAACAAGAAGATTATGACCCACCCGGATGGAATCAAACGGTATAAAATTACGGCGCGATTCTAATAAAATCAAAGAGCGCTTTTCCTTCGGGTACGGATCACCGCCCCCGGCAGGAGGTACTTTGTAAAAATTTTCAGGCCGGCCGCCGGCTGAATTCACCAAAAATCGAGTAAATTATGTTCGGATTAAAGTTCGCTAATAAAAACAATTTAATGGTAATCCCTCAACAAATTAATGTTGATAACGGGCATCTGGTGAATTTACAATCGGTGGTTAAAACCTATCAAACCAGCGCCGGTTTGTTCACTGCTCTGAAAGGCGTAAACCTTCAGGTTGAATCGGGCGCTTTTGTTTCCATCATCGGCAAATCGGGCTCCGGTAAATCCACATTAATTAACATCATCACCGGCATCGACCGGCCCAGTTCCGGAGAAGTGATCATCGATCATGTTCCGGTTCACACATTAAATGAAGAACAAATTGCTGTGTGGCGCGGCCAATCGGTCGGCGTCATTTTCCAGTTCTTTCAATTGCTGCCCACCCTGACCTGTGTGGAAAATATTCTGCTCGCCATGGATTACGGCAATCATTACCCCACCGCCGAACGTCCCGATGTGGCGATGCAGTTGCTGGAGCGGGTTGGTATGGCCGAATTTGCCCATCGTTTTCCGACTACACTATCAGGCGGCCAACAGCAGTGTGTGGCAATTGCCCGGGCCCTGTCCAATGACCCGCTTTTATTAACCGCCGATGAACCCACCGGTAATCTGGATTCAAAATCAGCCGAAATGGTTTTTCAATTATTTGAAAGCCTGGCCGAATCCGGCAAAACCGTGTTGATGGTGACTCACGACAACGACCTGGCGCGGCGCGCACAGCGTACAATTTTGATTGCCGACGGCGCCATTAAAGATGAATTTAACAACCGGTAGGCGCTTATGACAGAACAGCTTTTATTAAATCAAGAACCTATCAAAACGGCAGATACCATGATCGATCTGCAGGACGTGGTTAAAACATATCATGGCCTGGGCGGTTCTGTGACCGCATTAAAAGGCATCAACCTGCGAATTGCTTCCGGAGAATTCCTGGTGATCACCGGAAAATCAGGCAGCGGTAAAACTACCCTGGTAAACATGATTACCGGTTTAGACCGCCTGACCACAGGCGAAATCTGGGTGGGCGGTGCGCCCCTGCATCGTTTTAGCTCCGATAAAGCCGCAAAGTGGCGCGGCAAGATGATCGGTGTCGTTTTTCAATCTTTCGAATTACTCGCCTCACTCAGTGTCATGCGCAACGTGATGCTGCCCATGGATTTTGCCAATCGTTACTCCGTTCGCGAACAGGAGCAGCGCGCCATGCAGCTTTTGGAACAGGTCGAAATAGCCGACCATGCCCACAAATTGCCCACGGCTTTATCGGGCGGGCAGCAGCAGCGTGTGGCAATTGCCCGCGCCATGGCCAACGACCCGGCCATCCTGGTTGCCGACGAACCGACCGGCAGCCTCGATTCAAGCACCGCATCCGCCGTGATAGATCTGTTCGCCGCCCTGGCGCGCCAGGGACGCACCATCGTGCTGGTAACGCACGATCGAGATATCAGCAAACGCGGCACACGCGCCATAACCCTGGCCGATGGTTTAATCGTACGCGACGAACGGTTACAGGAGGTGCCCCATGCTTAAAGCACGCTGGTACAAAGTTATCAACGATTTAACCGGGAATAAAACCCGAACCCTGCTGATTGTGCTCTCGATTGCCGTCGGCCTGGTTGCCCTTGGCACCATTCTGAGCGCCCAATCCATATTATCAGATGGTCTGGCGCGCAGTTTTGCCGCAATTAACCCTTCCAGCGGCACGGTGCGAACTCTGGAACTTTTTGATGAGGATTTCCTGCAATCGGTGCGCGCCATGCCGGATGTGCAATCCGCTGATGCACGGCGTAATTTATCCGCGCGGATTAAAGTCGGCAGCAACGATTGGAAAAACATCTCCCTGTTTATATTTCCTGACTACAACGATATTCAGGTCAACAAGGTCACCTCGCAGGTCGGGGTATGGCCGCCGCCCAAACACGAACTGTTAATTGAACGGGCTGCCATGTCGGTTATTGACGCCAAAATTGGCGATACCGTGATCATAAAATTACCCGACGATACCGAAAGGGAATTAACCATCACCGGCACGGCCTACGATCCCGCTCAAATGCCGGCCCCCTTTGACGGCACACCATATGGTTACATCAGTTTTGACACCCTCTACTGGATGGGTCAGCAATACGGTTTTAATGAGTTGCACGTGGTATCGACCCATCCCGAAAATAAACTGTGGGCGGGGCAGGTGGTTAACCGCGTTAAAGATAAAACCGAAAAAAGCGGTTATACCATCCCGCTCAGCATGACGGCCGAACCCGGTCAATTGCCCATGAACGATATTTTGCAGGCCATTTTGATGTTAATGGGTGCGCTGGGCCTTATGTCGCTCTTTTTAAGCATTTTCCTGATTATTAACACCGTTTCATCCATCCTCACCCAGCAGCGCCGCCAGATCGGTGTGATGAAAGCCATCGGCGGCAGCAGCGCGCAGATTCTGGGTATGTACCTGATGATGGTCACCTCCTACGGTTTGCTGGCTTTGCTGGTTGCCATTCCGCTCAGCATTTTCAGCGCCGGCGGTTTAAGCCAGATGTTGGCATCTTACTTCAACTTTGACCTGACCGCCATCGAGATACAACCGCATGCCATTCTGACACAGATCATCATCGGTCTGCTGCTGCCGGTGCTGGCCTCGTTATATCCGTTTTTATCCAGTCTGGGCATCAGTGCCGCCGAAGCCATGAGTGCCTTTCAAACCGGCAAAGGCCGTTACGGCACCAGTTTAATTGACCGCCTGTTATCCGGTAGCAATTTATGGTTTACCCGTTTTGCACCGGTGCGCTCCATTCTTTTATCCGTACGTAATATTTTCCGCAGCAAAGGCCGCCTGGTGTTAACCCTTTTAACCCTTACCCTGGGCGCCGCGACTTTTATCAGCGTCTTCAGCGTGCGTTCTTCTTTGACGCGCACGGTGGATGATATGATTAAGTGGATGAATTTTGACATTATGTTAACCTTTGATCGCCCCTACCGCGCCGAACGTGTGGAATCTGAGGCCTTACAGGTGCCCGGCGTCACTGCCACCGATGTCTGGCTGCAACTGCCTGTGCGGCGGGTGCGCCTTGATGGCAGTGAGAGCGGCATGATGTATTTGTTTGCACCACATGCCGACTCCAGGTTGATCCTTGCGCCGGGCATCACCGCCGGGCGCTGGTTAACCCCCGAAGATGAAAACGCCGTGGTGGTGGGTTCGGGTATGTTTATTGATGAACCCGATCTGCATCTCGGCTCTGAGGTCACTCTGAAAATCAACGGGAGAAAATACCCCTTTAAGATCGTCGGGGTCAGCGTGGGCAGTTCCTTTGGTTCCATGATATATATCAATTACAACTATGTGGCCCGCCTGACAGACCGCGCCGACGAAGCCGATTCATTAATGATTGCCACCCACGGCCATGATGCCGGTTATGTTGAAGCCCTCAGCAGCGGTCTGGAAAAACATTTTGAAGATCGCGGGCTGCGCATCAGCACGGTGACCACCATGACCACCGAAAAAGCGGAAGCCAACGTGATTTTCGACTCCATTGTGGTTTTACTGCTCTCCATGGCCATTCTGCTGGCGCTGGTGGGGGGTCTGGGGTTGCTGGGTACCATGAGCATCAACGTGCTCGAGCGCACCCGCGAAATCGGCGTGATGCGCGCCTATGGCGCCTCCAGCGCCGCCATTTCGCGCATCGTCATCCTCGAAGGGCTGCTGATTGGGATGTTGAGCTGGATTCTGGCGATTGGCCTGTCGCTGCCCCTCAGCGTTTTACTGGCCCGCAACATCGGCGAGGCGTTCATGGACTACCCGATGCCTGCCTCCGTTTCGACCGGCGGCATCCTGGCCTGGGCCGCCCTCGTCCTAGTCATCTCGATTGTTGCCAGCCTGTTCCCGGCCCTGAATGCCGTGCGCTTGACTGTGACCGAAGTGCTGGCGTATGAATAAAAAATTATCCTTGTCATTGCGAGGAGGGCGTAGCCCGACGACCCAGCACCTGCGGCTCTGGGCAGGTGAGCAATCTCCAATTAATCGGTAAATCTTGTCGAAAAGATTTT
>JAJTBH010000042.1 GCA_021287005.1 Anaerolineae bacterium | reverse complement strand
CTGAGAACGGTTAAAAAAACCTACCTGGCCCTGGTGGATGGTTTTCCACCGACGCCCAACGGCCGGATTGAAGCCCCGATCGGGCGTGATATGAACCACCGAAAAAAGATGGCCATCACCCCCGAAGACAAAGGCCGTTCGGCGGTGACTGAATATTTTACGATCACACGCTACAGCAAACATACCCTGCTTGAAGCGCACCCCTTTACCGGGCGCACGCATCAGATTCGTGTTCACCTGAATTTCCTGGGCTGCCCGATTGTGGGCGACAGCCTTTATGGACATAAAAACCCGTCCCTGCCGATCGACCGGCAGTTTTTACACGCCGCCAGGTTGCAGCTGCAACTGCCGGGTGAAAGCGCCCCGCGCCAGTTTGAAGCACCCCTGCCGGAAGAACTATCCCGATTATTAAGCAAACTGAGCTAAAGCAGTTAAGGAGTTGCTTTTCATGAAAACCATCGATCTGCGTTCCGATACCGTTACGCATCCTACGCCATCCATGTGGGAGGCCATGCTTAAAGCGCAATTGGGCGATGACGTATATGAAGAAGATCCCACCGTCAATGCCTTGCAGGAAAAAGCAGCCGCCATGATGGGCAAAGAGGCCGGTTTGTTTGTACCATCGGGAACCATGGGCAATCTGATTGCCATTTTAACCCACTGCGGGCGAGGCGATGAAGCCATCATGGGGACGCTGGCGCATACTTTTTTATATGAGGCCGGCGGCATTTCGGCTCTGGGCGGCGTACATCCGTTTACTGTGCCCAACCAGGATGACGGAACCTTAAAACTGGAAGATATTCGCAGCGCCATACGCGGCGACGATGTGCATCACCCTGTCACGCGCCTGGTAGTGCTGGAAAATACGCAGAATCGCTGCGGCGGTGTCCCGATTAGCGCTGAATATACCCGTCAGGTAGCGGAAATAGCCCATCAAAAAGGCGTTTTATTACACCTGGACGGTGCGCGCATTTTTAACGCAGCCGCGGCTTTAAATACCCCCGTTTTAGATCTGGCTGCCCCGGCTGACAGCATCACCTTTTGCCTGAGCAAAGGCTTGTGCGCCCCGGTCGGTTCGGTTTTATGCGGCAGGAGTGAATTTATCCACCGTGCACGCCGCATCCGCAAACAATTGGGCGGCGGCATGCGCCAGGCCGGCATATTGGCTGCAGCCGGATTGGTGGCTCTGGATGAAAATACCGAGCGATTGTCTGAAGATCACCGGCACGCCCGTGCCCTGGCACAGGGGCTGGCTGGCATCTCCGTGCTGCGTTTAAAAAACGAAGTTCCACCCAGTAATATGGTTTTTGTTTATATCGATGAGAAGGTAACATTGGGCGATCAGGAAATTCAGAGCCGGTTAAAATCAAAAGGCGTACTGGTCAGCATTTTTGGCCCGCGTCTCTTGCGCCTGGTGACCCATTATTGGATAGACGACGCGGCCGTTGAAAATACCCTCGCAGCTTTCCGCGAGGTTTTGGCCTGATAACTGCCTGACGCAGTTCGTTAAATCTTTCGAAATCTTAAGAAGAGCGTAAGACGTTGTATAATAATTGAGTATAAACTCATTTCTCCAGGAGTATATGATGGAAGGATACATGACTTTACAGGATATTGACCAGGTCGTCGAAGCCATTCGTGGCCGAACAGCCCACAAACCGCGTATCGGGCTTATTCTTGGTTCGGGGCTGGGCGCCGTGGCCGATATGGTTGAAAAGCCGGATATCATCCCCACGGCTTCACTGCCGCTCTGGCCGCGTTCGACCGTCCTGGGGCATCAGGGCCGCCTGTTGTTGGGCAGCCTGGCCGGTCATGAAGTGATGGTTTTACAAGGCCGCACGCATTATTATGAAGGCTACAGCATGTCACAGGTGACCCTGCCCGTGCGAGTGATGAAACGCCTGGGTGTGGAATATTTAATTGTGACCAATGCGGCCGGGGCAATCGATCCCTCTTTTTCGCCCGGAGATTTAATGTTAATCACCGACCATATCGGCTTGATCAGTATGACCGGTTTGAACCCCTTGATTGGACCCAATATTGATGAGTTTGGTGTACGTTTTCCGGATATGAGTCAGGCGTATGACCGCCAGTTAATGGCCGTTACGCGTGAAGTGGCTGCCGAGAAAAACATTTTGCTGCGTGAAGGCGTTTATACCTGCCTGTCAGGCCCGTCTTTTGAAACCCCCGCCGATTTGCGCTTTTTACATGGCGTCGGTTCCAGCGCGGTGGGCATGTCGACGGTGCCCGAGGTGATTGTGGCGCGCCATGCCGGAATGCGTGTATTGGGCATTTCGGGCATCAGCAACAAGGCCAACCTGGACGGTAATACCGTTACCACGCATGAAGAGGTCTTGCAGGCCGGTGATGTAATTGCACCCAAGATGAAAGCATTAATTCTGGGTGTGTTGTCAAAGATTAATTAACCTACTTGCTCTTTAACAGAGAGTTTTTGTGATGGCTGCCTGAACTACATGGAAGCTTTTATTCGTTTCTTACAAAATTACGAAATCTGGTTTTATGTCCTGTTTGGGGGGGTAGCGCTGATTTATTTGCGCAAATTGATTCTGGGTATCCAGGAAATGCGGTCAACGTTGTTTGGCCTGGAACGGGATAACGCCCAACGCAAAATCAGTTTTTCATTATCCATCGTCGGCATTTTGGGCGCCATGATGCTGGCGATATTTTTAATGTTGTCGTTTGTGGTTCCCGCCTTGCCGGGGCTGGCGCTGTTAAACACGCCGACCATTGATGTGTTGGCGACGGCTACGGCCACACTGGCGTCAGACGAACAAACGGCCGAACCGCAAACGGTGGTGGATAGCGAGGGCACGCCTGCGCCGCTGCAACCCACCCCGACGCTTTCAAACGAAGGTTGTATTCCCAACCAGTTGGAATGGGTTTTTCCCCAGCCGGGTGAAGAGTTGAGCGGTCTGGTCACGTTAAAAGGTACGGTTAACATTACCAACTTCGGTTTTTATAAATATGAAATCGCCCAGACCGGATCGGATACCTGGGTGACTCTGGCGGCTGGAAATACAAAAGTTGTCAACGATACCATTGGCCAGTGGAATACCAGCCAGGAATTACCCGGTGACTATAATTTGCGCCTGGTGGTTCTGGATAATGCCAACAACGCCTTACCCGCCTGCGTGGTGCCGATTAAAATCACGCAACCCTGATGATAGGAGTTTATTGGAATGCCTGCGATTGAGATTCGCCCCGCAATTATTAATGACTTACCCTTATTAAGCGCCATAGACCATTCATACGAAACCATGCATACCTGGCAGATGGATCGCAGCCTTGATGAAAATCAGGTGGTGGTTAATTTCCGTGAAATTCGCCTGCCGCGCAAGGTCAGGGTTGATTATCCGCGCCCGCTCGATTTTTTTAGCGCCGAAGGTTTTTCACAATCGGTGGTGCTGGTGGCTTTGTTAAATTCCATTCCGGTGGGCTACTTACGAATGAAGGAAGAACTGGAGCCGCGCACAGCCTGGATTAAGGACGTGGCCGTCAGGGCGGATGTGCGCCGCCAGGGGGTGGCATCGGTGCTGGTGCTCTCGGCACAAGATTGGGCGGTTCAACGAGGTCTGAAACGCGTTATCCTTGAGATGCAATCCAAAAATGTGGCAGCCATTCGTCTGGCGGCAAAGTTGGGTTACGAATTTTGTGGTTATAATGATCATTATTATGCCACTCAGGATATTGCCTTGTTTTTCGGATGTTATCTAAGATAACTTTTTGAGTTTATATGCCTATATCTTACTGGCCTATAGGATTGTTACCCGTATTACGAACACTCAGCCAGATTGTGATGGCCGGTGTGGCTATTACGGCGTTTTCGCTGTTGTTATATGCATTAACATTTAACTTGCGTGACAGGGTGGCCAGTTCGTTTACCCTGATTTTGATGTGCGTTGTGATCATGTATACGGCCGAGTCAGTCGGCAGCGCATCCATGCCCACCTGGGTGGATTTTTGGCAGCGGGTGGAATGGATTGGCGTCATTTTGCTTCCGGCGACTTATTTGCATTTTTCGGATGCTTTGCTGGCGACCACCGGCAAACCCAGCCGGGGCAAACGCTCGGTTACCAATGTGATCGCCTACTTGATTTCTTTTGGATTTATCGTCGGTTTACCTTTTACCGATTTTTATCACATTCACTTTTTTGAACAACAAAGCATCTTTTATTTTAATCCTTCAGCGTTGATCGTACCGGCTTATTTTATGACCGGCATCAGCATGTCGTGGTATAACTTCATCCGTGCCTTCCGGCGGGCTAAAACCTCCACCAGCCGCCGGCGCATGGCTTATTTGCTGTTGGGTTCCCTGGCGCCTCTATTTGCCTCCATCCCTTACATTTTATTCGGTTCCACTTTTTCGGGTGATCATTCGGTATTCTTCTGGTTGTTGGTGATCGTCAGCACCCTGATGGCGGCCATTTTGATTATCAGCATGGCTTATGCCGTGGCTTTTTTTGGCGTCTCATGGCCAGATCGGGTGGTGCGCAGCCGTTTGTTTAAGTGGATTTTAAGGGGGCCGGTTTCGGCCAGCCTGGTGTTGGGCGCAACCACGGTCATCCGTCGTTTTGGTGACATTTTTGGCGCACCCTATTCAGCCCCGGTGCCGATTACCATGGTGGTCACCACCCTGCTTTGCCAGTATTTGATTAATATTTTCAGCCCATACTGGGAAAAATGGATGTTTTTTGATCGCGACCATTCCACCTTTGAGCTGCTGCATCGCCTTGAAGACCGCCTGATGACCCAAACCGACCTGGCCCAGTTTTTTGAGTTAATCCTGGCGGCAGTCTGTGACCGTTTGCAGGCCACGGGGGCCTGTCTGGCTGTGTTTGAAGAGGGAAAAATAGAAACAGTTGTCGCCACCGGAAAATATCGTTTTGATGAAGATGAAGCCGGCGATTTATACCGTATGTTTATGGACAGCGATGAACGTTATGATCTTTTCAGACGCGACGAACAGGTTTATATCCCACTAATTGTTGAAGAGGAAAAAATCGAATTGTTGGGCCTCCTTTGCATTGACGGCATGGCCGGTAAGGAACTGGATGAGGAACAACAACACGCCTTAAATTTGCTGACACAGCGCGTTTTACTGGTGTTAAATGACCGCCGTCAACAACAGAAAATTTTTACCTCCTTAAAAAATATTTCTCCTGAATCGGAGCTGTTACAAATCGTGCGCGCCGCCGGCCGTTATGATGAACGTAATCTTCTGGAAGGTGAAATTCCGGCCCAACCCGAAGATATGCCGCATTGGGTGAAAGAAGCTCTGACGCATTACTGGGGGGGGCCAAAACTTACCGAAAGCCCGTTATTACAATTGCAGGTGGTTAAGGAAGCCCTGGTAGAACATGAAGGCAATTACACCAACGCTTTAAGGGCAATTTTGCGCCAGGCGATAGAAAAAGTTCGTCCTGAAGGGGAAAGACGCTTTACTGGTGAGTGGATATTGTATAATATATTAGAGATGAAATTTCTCGAAGGAAGAAAGGTGAGGGAAGTTGCAGTTAAACTTTCCATGTCGGAAGCTGATTTGTACCGCAAGCAGAAAGTCGCAATTGAAGCTGTCGCAGATGCTATTATGGAAATGGAAAATTATGCGCGCAACCAGGTATGATTGGGCGCATTTAATGGCATAATATCTAGTGACGAATTGTATTGAGGAGACGGGGAGGTGGATTGATGCTGTACAACGAGGAGAGCGTTCACCAGGAAGGTGAAGTACCTGAGATTGACGAAGGCTGGTGGGCGGCAGTATTAGCTGATGAAAGCCTGGGAGGAGAACCTGCCAGGGAAACTTCAATTAAGTTTCCACCGGAAGGGTTCTTAAACCTTGACTGGGAGAAAATCCAGGCCATCCATGATAACGACGAGATCATTTCCCTGGAAGTAAAAGGTTATAACCGGGGCGGTTTGTTGGTGCAGGATGAGGATGTGCAGGGTTTTGTGCCCATTTCTCACCTGGTTGATATGCCCAGCAACGCAAAAGAA
Source organism: Anaerolineae bacterium (assembly GCA_021287005.1). GTDB lineage: Bacteria > Chloroflexota > Anaerolineae > Anaerolineales > Anaerolineaceae > JAJTBH01. The sequence continues at coordinate 11,902 of JAJTBH010000042.1, read as the reverse complement.
GAAGATCGGGTGAAGATGTTACCGGCTTATGTCGGCAAAGTCTTGCAGCTTAAGGTGATTGAATGTGAACCCGGACAGGATCGCGTCGTTTTTTCGGAGCGTGCCGCACTGGCAGGAGAAGGCCGCCGGCTGCAATTGTTCCAGTCGTTGCAGGAAGGCGACCGGATTCAGGGAACCGTTACCAACGTGACCGAATTTGGCGTTTTTGTTGACCTGGGCGGTGTTGAGGGTCTGATTCATGTTTCCGAATTATCCTGGGGACGTGTTCAACACCCGCGCGATATTTTACAGGTCGGCAATAAAATTGACGTGCTGGTCTTACAGGTGTCCGAAGAAAGCTCGCGGGTGGCGCTCAGCTACAAACGCCTGCATTCCAACCCCTGGGAACAGATGTTGGCCCAATTCCAACTGGGCGACGAGGTAAACGCAACCATCACGTCGATTACGCGTTTTGGCGTTTTTGCCCGTCTTGATGTGGGCGTCGAGGGATTAATTCATGTATCATCGATTCCCCAGCATGTGGATAAAAAGCGGCTTGAAGAATTTTTCAGACCGGGACAAAAAGTACAGGCCAAAATTTTGCATATTGACGCCGAACGCAGGCGACTGGGTCTGGGTTTAGTGGAACCTCAATGACAAAAACTGAAAATAGCAAAACCAGGGCGTCGCGCAAGAAAGAACAACTCACCGCGGTCGAAATACCCGAGAACCCCGCAGGGGTGTTGGACACTATGGCGCTCTGGTTGTTGCGTTTTGATCGATTTAAATGGGATGTCCTGGGACTCTTTTTGATGACGGTAGCCTTAATTACCGTCATCGGTTTGTTTAAACCTGACCAGGGCGTTTTTATCAATTTCTGGGTTGAACTTTTGAAAAACTGGCTGGGCCTGGGCGGCGCCTGGGTGGTGACTTTGTTAATCGGCGGCTGTGGTATATTGGTGCTGCTGCGCAAGTTTTCGCCGTTCGGTCATTTTAACCTGGGCAAGGTGCTGGCCGTTGAAATCTGGTTTTTTGTCGTCCTGGCGTTGATGTCCATTTTGGGCGGCATGGGCGATCAAAGTTCGCTGGAACGCGCCGAAAAAGGATTGGATGGCGGAAAAATCGGGTGGGGGCTGGCCGAAGGCATCAATCGTGCCCTGCCATCGCCGTTGGGTGTTTTGTTTTTGGTTTTCCTTTTTGTGGCATTGGGGCTGTATTGTTTCGGCCTGTTGGATGTGCTGGCAAAAAGACTGCATCCCTATTTGACGGCGCCAGAAGAACCCGAACCGCTGTTGCAGCCTGAATATAAACCGGCGCCGCCGGTTGAGGTGCAGCGTGTGCGCGCTCAACCGCTGCCGATGGACGACCCGGAAGAGGAAGACGAGACGCCCCACCCCTTAAATAATATGGCGGCCGGAAAATCCGGCTCCAAACCGGCAGCGCCGCTCGCCCGTGATGAACGTTTGCCGCCTTTAAACCTGCTTTTGCAGGAGCAGGCTGCCAAGGACGATGAATCGGGCGTGATCATGACCGCCAAACAGATTGAAACTTCGTTGCAGGAATTTGGCATTCCGGCGCGGGTCATCGGTTACAGACGCGGCCCAACGGTGACACAATATGCCGTGGAACCCGGTTTTATCGAACGCACCGGCCCGGATGGCAACCCCATGCAGCAAAAAGTGCGAGTCTCGCAGATTGCCGCTTTGCAGCGTGATCTGGCTTTAACTCTGTCGGCTGAACGGCTGCGTATTGAAGCGCCTGTGCCGGGTGAATCTTTTGTGGGTATCGAAGTGCCCAATACCCAGGGCGCCACGGTGCGTTTACGCGCCTTGCTTGAGTCCGATGCTTTTATGAAATTAAATTCCCCCCTGGCGATTGCCCTGGGACGTGACGTATCCGGCCAGCCGGTAGTGGCTGACCTGGCGCGTATGCCCCATATGTTAATTGCCGGCACCACCGGATCGGGCAAGTCGGTCTGTATTTCGGCTTTAACCCTCTGCCTGGCGATGAACAACCTGCCTTCAGAGCTGAAAATTGCCATGTTGGACCCGAAAATGGTAGAACTGGTCCGTTTTAACGGCCTGCCGCATTTATTGGGCAAGGTGGAAGTTAAAACCGATCGTATGCTGGGAATTTTACGCTGGGCGATTAATGAAATGGATCACCGTTACCGCCTGTTGGAAGATGCCAAAGCGCGCGATATTCAAACCTATAACCGCCGCATGGAACGGCGCAAGCTGCCCACCCTGCCGCGTATTGTCGTTTTAATCGATGAACTGGCCGATTTGATGATGTCTGCTCCGGATGAAACCGAACATAACCTGGTGCGCCTGGCGCAAATGGCGCGCGCCACAGGCATTCACCTGGTGGTTGCCACGCAGCGCCCCAGTACGGATGTGGTCACCGGTTTAATTAAAGCCAATTTTCCGGCGCGTATTTCCTTCTCGGTGGCTTCCTCGGTCGATTCGCGCGTCATTCTGGATACGTCGGGCGCAGAATCCCTTTTGGGGCGCGGCGACATGCTCTTCTTAAACCCTGAAAACGGCACGCCTATGCGCGCACAGGGCGCAATTGTTACCGACCAGGAAATGGATAAAGTGATTGAATTCTGGCGCAAGATGTCGCCGACTGTGGATAAAAGCGCTCCCTGGGAAGAATTGCTTGGCATGCAGGAGGACGACGCCGATAAATTGGTTAATCATGCGATTGAAATTGTACGTTCCACCCGGCATGCCAGCGCGTCCATGCTGCAGCGCCGGCTGCGCATTGGTTATCCGCGTGCGGCGCGCCTGATTGATGAATTGGAAGAACTGGGCGTGGTTGGTCCGTCGCAGGGCGGCGGACGCGAGCGCGAGGTTTTGATTGAAGCCAATGAGGATGAAGATGGCGGCGATCTGGCGCCGGGTGAAGAATATTAATACTCATGCAGGTTATTTTCATTAAGATGAATTTAACATGAATGCGGATGGTTGCTGCTTGACAGTTTCATGCGTGTGGGATAGCATAAGTATTTATATCTATTAACAGGTATAAAAGAGTTTTTTGTCGGAAGGTCTGGCATAAAAAATCCATTGGAAAACAGTAAAAAGAATTCGTCACAAACCTTCAGCGATTTCTTGCGGGTTACGTTTAAGGACGTTGTTACACCCGTGGCGGCTTTTTTAAACCGCCTGGGATTAACGCCCAACATGGTGACCCTGGCAGGGTTGGCCGGGCAGATTATTGCCGGTGGGTTAATTGCCGCCGGTTATATAACTTTTGGCGGCCTGTTATTGGTATTGGTTGCTCCACTGGATTTTTTGGATGGCACCATGGCGCGCCTGCGGGGTACGCCGTCCCGATTTGGCGCATTCCTCGACTCGGCTACCGATCGATATGCCGAACTGGCAATTTTTGGCGGGTTGTTGATTTATTACACCCAACGAATGGATGTATTGGCCTGTGTTCTGGTTTACCTGGCCGCCGCCGGCTCACTGATGGTATCGTACGTGCGGGCGCGAGCGCAGGGTTTGGGATATGAAGCCAAAATCGGTCTTTTATCCCGTGTTGAGAGGTATCTGATATTGGTGCCTTTGTTGATTTTTAACGTTCCGTTTTGGGCGGTTGTTATTCTGGCAATCTTTACCAACCTGACAGCCATACAACGTATTTTTTATGTGCGCCGCATGGCTGAACAGGATGCCAATAATGTCCCCCAATAGTCATCAAGATTGTATGGTTTGGTTTAATAATTTAAAAAATTCGAAATTACTGGCAAACGTAGGGCGGGTTTTACTCTTTATCCTGATCATTGCTTTTTCGTTATACATGGTGTCCATTAAGGATCAAATCCGGCACCTGGCGGGTTTTGGGTACCCCGGTATTTTTTTGATTTCGTTGGTCTCCAGCGCCAGTCTGTTTATTCCCGTGCCCGGCGTGATTGTGGCTTCCACCATGGGGGCCATTTTAAATCCCATTGGGGTGGCAGTGGCGGCCGGTTTGGGCGCTGCCATAGGCGAATTAAGCGGGTACCTGGCCGGATTTAGCGGGCAGGCTGTCATTGAAAATGTCAGAATGTATGAACAGATGACCGTATTGATGAAAAAATACGGCGATGTTATGGTTTTTATCCTCGCTTTTATCCCCAACCCGTTATTTGATATGGCCGGTATTATTTCAGGTATGTTAAAACTGCCCATTTGGCGCTTTTTTATCTGGTGTTTGTTGGGTAAAATTTTAAAGATGTTGATGTTTGCTTATGGTGGGTCCTTCCTGGAAGGTTTATTCGCATTCTGATTAATCTGGAGGTTACAATTATGACAGTTGATCGTCTGGGTATACATTTTGGTTCGTTTATCATCTATTTTTATGCAATTATCATCTTAATTGGCGTACTGGCGGCTTGCTTTTTAACCTCGCGCCGGGCAAAGGAAGCCGGGCAGGACCCCGATTTAATCTGGGACCTGGCGACCTGGTTGTTAATTGCCGGCATCATCGGCGCGCGCCTCTGGCATATTTTATTACCGTCGGCTTCACAAGTGGCCAACGGCATTACCACCCAGTATTACCTGACCCATCCCCTGGATGCCATCAACATTCGCGCCGGCGGCATGGGCATTCCGGGTGGTGTGATTGGCGGGGCACTGGCCCTGTATATCTTCACACGGATCAAAAAAATCAATTTTTTGACCTGGGTTGATTTGATTGCTCCCGGATTAATCCTGGCACAGGCCATTGGCCGCTGGGGTAACTTTGTTAATCAAGAATTATATGGCGCTCCCACCAGTTTGCCCTGGGCTATTTATATTGAGCCTGCCTACCGCCTGCCCGAATTTGCCGCCTTTTCCTACTACCATCCCCTCTTTTTATATGAATGTGTCTGGAACCTGGCGGTATTTTTCCTGTTGTTGTGGGTTGAAAAACAATTTGCCGAGAGCGTCAAAACGGGCGATATCTTCCTGCTTTATTTGATCGGTTATCCGGTAGGACGCTTTTTGCTTGAATTCCTGCGCCTGGACACGGCTCAGGTGATGGGTTTTGATTTTAATCAATACAGCATGGGCGCCGTCGCTTTGGTGGCGCTGGTTGTACTGATGGTGCGGCACGCGCGTGATACCGAAGCGGCCGCGCTTGAAACGGAAGAACCGGTGGCGGTTGAAGAAAAAACCGAAGAATAATGGAAGGATAAACTTTTAAAAATTTTCCGCCAGACTGCCGGGCAGCCATGTTGGCGGTAGACTCTTCGGGGTGACATGATTATTGTTGAGGACCTGACCAAACAGTTTGATGATTTTATTGCCGTCAACGGCATTCATTTAAACGTGTCTGCCGGTCAGGTCCTTGCTTTGCTCGGCCCCAACGGCGCCGGAAAAACAACCACTGTGCGTATGCTTACCTCCATTCTGCGCCCGACGCGCGGATATGCCAGTGTGGCGGGATTTGATGTGGTTAAACAGGCGCGTCAGGTGCGGGCTTCGGTGGGGGTATTAACCGAACATCACGGTTTATATAACCGGATGAATGCCGATGAATATCTCGATTTTTATCGCCAATTGTATAATGTGGATAAAACCACAGCCAACCAGCGTATAAACAGCCTGATGGAGCGATTTGGCCTGGCTCAGGCGCGCCATAAAAGGCTGGGAGAATATTCCAAGGGGATGCGCCAGAAACTGGCGCTGGTGCGCGTTTTGCTGCACGAACCCCCGGTTTTGCTGCTGGATGAACCTACCTCGGCCATGGACCCTGAAAGTGCGCGTGTGGTGCGTGATGCCATATTAAGCCTGCGCAGTCAGGATGTAACCATCATCCTTTGTACGCATAACCTGGCCGAAGCTGAAGAACTGGCCGATCAGATCGCCATTATTCGGCGCGGCAACATTGTTTTTAACGATACCGTGGCCGCCTTAAAGGAGCATTTTGGCGGCGCCCGTCAGTATGAAATGTTTTTCGCACACAGCCTGGCCGGCTGGCGACCAACCACTCTGCCCGAAGGCGTGGCGTTGGTGGAAGCCGGAGACGACCAGTTTCGTTTTACGGTGAAAAATCCGCAGCAGAGCAATCCGCAGCTGCTGCGTTTAATGATTGAAAATGGCAAAGAGGTTGTTTCAATGCAGGAAGTGCCGCGCAGCCTGGAAAAAGCATATCTCGAAGCCGTCAACCAGTACAGCCGTGAGGGTGTTTTATGATAGCGGCTTTTCGACCCGCCTGGGTGATCATGCGCCGCGAAATTCGCGACCAACTGCGCGATTGGCGTGTTATTTTTCCCGTCCTGGGACTGACCGTCTTTTTTCCGTTTTTAATGAATTTCACCGCGCAGCAGATTCTTGATTTTGTGCGCGAGTATGGCGCTTCCATCATCGGTGAGCGCATGGTGCCGTTTTTATTGATGATTGTGGGTTTTTTCCCCATTTCGGTTTCGCTGGTCATTGCACTGGAAACTTTTGTGGGCGAAAAGGAACGCGGTAGTATTGAGCCTCTGCTTAATTCGCCTTTGGAAGACTGGCAGTTGTACCTGGGTAAACTGCTGGCGGCCACGCTGCCGCCCCTGTTGAGCAGTTACATCGGTATGGGGGTGTATTTGCTGGGCCTGGCCTACGACGGTGTGCCTTTGCCCCCCTGGGACTTGTTGGTTTTGATCTTTTTCCTGACCATGGTGCAGGCTTTAATGATGGTGGCGGGTGCGGTGGTGGTTTCATCGCAGGCCACCTCGGTACGTTCGGCCAACCTGCTGGCCAGTTTCATCGTTATTCCTTCGGCTCTGTTGATTCAGGGTGAAAGCGTGGTGATGTTCTGGGGCAGTTACGACACCCTCTGGTGGCTGGTGTTTGGCCTGATTGTTTTGACGGTTTTATTAACCCGGGTGGGCGTGGCGCATTTTCAACGCGAAGAACTGTTGGGCCGTGAAATTGACGTGTTAAATGTGCGCTGGGCGTTTAAATTGTTTGCGGTCAGTTTTAAACGGGATGCCCGTAATATCAAAGAATGGTATGGCGTGATTTTTAAGCAGGACCTGTACCGGCTGCGTTTTCCAATTCTGGCCATGCTGGCGCTGGCATTGATAAGCGTCTGGGTGGGGGCGGAACAGGTGGCGCGTTTTGCCATTCCCATTGAAGAAACCACCGTGAGTCATTTTGCCGGCCGTTTGCAGGAAATGATCAATAACTGGCGGGTGGGCGACCCCCTGCCGGTGCTGGCAATTTTGCTGCAAAATACGCGTACTATGCTGGTAGCCATGCTGTTGGGATTTTTATCCCTGGGAATATTAAGCGTTTTGCCGCTGGGATTGACCATGGCCGTGGTGGGATACCTGATGGAACTGCTGCGCACCAACGGATTGTCCCCCTGGGTATATCTGATGTTCATTCTGCCGCACGGAATCATTGAGATTCCGGCTATGGTGCTGGGCACGGCCAGCTTGCTGCGTGCCGGGGCGCTTATGGCCACCCCCGGTCTGCAAAAAACGACCGGCGAAGTCTGGATTGAAACGGTGGCGGACTGGTGCCGCATCATGTTGGGACTGGTTTTGCCCTTGTTACTATTGGCAGCTTTTATCGAGACATGGATCACACCGAGAATTGCAATTTTTTTTGTACAATAATAGGACAAGGAGTTAATAATCAATGGGGCAAGTTATCATTTTGGGATCAGCCAATGCCATTCCTGATGACCTTCAGGATAATACCCACATGTTGGTTAAGTCTGACACGCGATGTATTCTGGTGGATGCAGCCAACAACCCCGTGCCGCGTTTGATAAAGGTGGGCATTGGTCATGATGAAGTGTCCGATTTGATATTAACCCATTTTCACCCCGATCATGTTTCGGGCGTGCCGCAGTTGCTGATGGGCTGGTGGTTATTGGGCCGGCGCAGAACACTGGATGTTTACGGTTTGCCGCACACCTTGCAGCGCGTTAAAGCCATGCTGGATCTATATGAGTTATTAACCTGGCCCGATTTTTTTGAAGTGCGTTTTCATGAGATTCCCGAATTGGAAAACCAGTTGGTATTGGAAGATGAAAGCATGCGGGTGCTGTCTTCTCCGGTGAAACATCTCATTCCGACCCTGGGGATCAGGGTGGAGTTTATCAAAGATAAACGCAGTTTTGCCTATTCCTGTGACACTGAACCCTGCCAGGCGGTGGTAGACCTGGCGAAGGATGTTGACATTCTGGTGCACGAAGCCACCGGGCAAACGGTGGGGCACACCTCGGCAGCCCAGGCGGGTGAGGTGGCTCAACAGGCGCAGGCCAAGGCGCTCTTTTTGATTCATTATTCGATTGCTTCACAACCTGTGGAACAATTAATGGGGGATGCGCATTCCACTTTCCAGGGAGCAGTACACCTGGCGCGTGATTTAATGACGCTTGAATTTTAAATTTACCAACCGCTGATAAAAGGCGCCCATTCACTGTTGTCGTGCAGATAATGGGCAAATATATATTCCGCCGAATCGGGCGGGCCTTTGGGGGGCTTTAAAAGGTGCATGCCGGCTTCTTCGAGCGTGTGACCGCCTTTGTGATGGTTGCAGGCCGGGCAGGCGGCTACCGAGTTTTCCCAGGTTTGTTGGCCGCCCATATGTTTGGGGATAATATGATCAATGGTGAGGTAAGGGGTGTGTTTTCCGCAATACTGGCAGGTGTAGTTGTCTCGTCTAAAAATTTCACGTCGAACGGGTTTTAGCTGGAAACGGGGACGATGAACCATCCTGCTCAGCCGGATCACCGATGGCAAAGGGTATATGCGTGTGCTGGTGTGGATGATACCCCTGCCATTAACCACCAAAATGGCTTTATCACAAATGATCAAACTGATAGCCCGGCGAATATCACAGACATTAATTGGCTCATAATTACCGTTGAGCACCAGAACCTGTTGTGACATAACAGCTCCAAAAAACATTAAAACTGGTTTTTATACCAGAGCTACATTAATTATTGATTATAGCATAGGAATGAACCGGTCAAGCTTCCCCGGCAGGCGTTAACCGGATATTAAAACGTGTCAGGGTATCGAACAGGCAGCCACTTAAAAAATCGTTGTTTTCGGGGTCTGACATAAAGTGGAGAAACTGGCCGGTTGCCCGGATTCATCATCCTAACGCTTGCCACGGATGATCATTTTCTGGTATTTTATATTTATGCAAACAACACTGAAATTTCTCTCATGGCTGGCGGCTTTTTTTCTGTTCTGGCTGGGTGTAGCTGTGCTGGTTCCGGAATGGCAGATGCTGCCTTTTGCCCTGCTGGCCAACGCCCTGAATGTTTTGGATTTCGGCATTCATGAGATGGGGCATATGGTTTTCGGTTTTGTGCCCATCCGTTTTGTGGGGGTGCTGGGCGGATCGTTAATGCAGTGGCTGGCGCCGTTGTGGATGTTAATGTACGCCCTGTATAAAAAACAACCCGTCTCGGCGCGCCTGTTTTTGTTCTGGTCGGGTCAAAGCCTGATTCATTCGGCGCCTTACATAGGCGATGCACGCAGCCAGTCTTTGCAGTTATTATCACCCTTCTTTTTCACCGGCGAAAAAATCATTCACGACTGGAATTATATACTTGGACAGTTACACCTGCTCTGGGCGGACCAATTTCTTTCAGGCTTGTTTTATCTCGGCGGTTCGGTGTTGATGCTAACGGCAGTATTATTGTTTATTGTTCCATTGCAGTCCGTCGTAAACGGAGTAAGACGATTATTGGGTATAACGGGAGTAACGGGAGGCTAAAATGAAACGAGTGATTGTTGCAGGCGGCACGGGACTTATCGGACGTAAATTTTGTGAGACGCTGCTGGCGGGCGGATATCAGGTGGTGGTATTAAGCCGCCGGGTCATCCAATCTGACCATGAAAGACTGGTTTATGCCGGTTGGGATGGGCAAACCACGGGGGATTGGACACAATGGTTGGAAGGCGCGACTGCCGTGGTGAACCTGGCCGGAGAGAATATCGGCGCCGGACGCTGGACGGCGGCGCGTAAACAGGCCATATTATCCAGTCGTTTGAAAGCCGGTGAGGCCTTATCGTTTGCGCTGACCCGGACTGAAAACAAACCGGCGGTTTTGTTGCAGGCTTCCGCCATCGGTTATTATGGCGATAACGGCGCTAAAAAAATGGTAGAGACTGACCCGCCGGCCGGTGATTTTCTGGGACAGATCTGTAAAGAATGGGAGGCTTCAACCTTGCAGGTGGAAGCGTTGGGTATGCGCCGGGTGGTGCTGCGCACCGGGCTGGTGCTTTCGACCGAAGGCGGGGCGCTGCCGCAAATGTTAATGCCCACCCTGTTTTTTGCCGGTGGTGCACTGGGCAGCGGAAAACAATATTGGTCGTGGATTCATATGCAAGACCAGGTGGCTGCCATGCTTTACCTGATGGAACATGCTTCTTGTGCCGGTGTTTATAACCTGACTTCACCCAACCCGCTGGAAATGGCAGCCTTTGGAAAAACGCTGGCCGAAGTGCTGGGGCGGCCCTACTGGCTGCCGGCTCCGGTCTTTGCCTTGCGTCTGCTGCTGGGTGAAATGAGCCGCTTGCTGCTCGACAGCCAGCGTATTATCCCGGTGCGATTACTGGAAGCCGGTTATCCGTTTATGTTTTCCGAAATTAAACCGGCTTTGTTAAACCTTTTAAATAAAAAATAAGCGGATAAACGGCTTAATTAATAAAATTTAAAAGTCGTCCGGAAAAATGTAATCTAACCACAAAAAGTCCATCGAAAAAGTGTAATAACACTACAAAAAGTCGTTCGACTTTTTGTAGTGTTAATTTTGAGCTTGGTGAATCATAATCCGGTTCTTTTTTAACGGATCGGATCGATTTTTGGCTTCTTTCAATGCCGTGGTAGAATATGACGTGGTAAAATATCTTACGCCGGTACCGGTTATTAATCGGCGTCGGGTAATCATTACAGGGAGCTGGATATGAAAATTGAAGAACAGGTAGCTATTTTAATGCAAGGCACCGAGTACGGCGATGAAGCCCTGCGGCAGTCAATGGAAACTGAGTTGAAGGATCGCCTGGTTGAAGCTGAAAAGGAAGGGCGTCCTTTAAAAGTCTATTGCGGTTACGACCCGCGCACCACCGACCTGCACATCGGCCATACCGTTACCATGCGTAAACTGCGCCAGTTTCAAGAGTTGGGTCATGAGGTCACTTTCCTGATTGGCAATTACACCTCATTAATTGGAGACCCCTCGGATAAAGATGTGCTGCGCCCACGCTTAACCCCCGAAGAAGTGGAACAAAATGCACGCACCTACGCACAACAGGCTTTTCGTATTCTTGACCCTCAGAAGACGGTCATTCGTTATAACGCCGAATGGCTTTCGAAGCTGTCTTTTGCCGAAATAATTCACCTGGCTGCCAACTTTACCGTGCAGCAGTTTTTGACCCGTGAAAACTTCAAGCTGCGCTGGGATCGCGGCGATGCCGTTTATCTGCATGAGACCTTTTATTCCATCATGCAAGGTTACGACGCCTATGCTTTACGCACTGATTGCCAGGTGGGCGGCACCGATCAACTGTTTAATATCATCACGGCCGGTCGTAAATTGATGACCTACATGGGCGTTAAACCCAATATCGGCATCATCCTGGCCATTTTGCCGGGCACCGACGGCGTGGTGAAGATGAGCAAATCGCTGGGCAACCATATTCCGATTAACACCAACGCTGAGGATATGTACGGCAAGGTCATGAGCATTCCCGATTCGGCCATGCCTTCTTACAGCCGCCTGGTAACCCGCTGGGCACTGCCGCAAATCGTTAAAATGGAAGCCGATTTAAAATCCGACGTGCTGCATCCGCGCGATGCCAAGATGAGCCTGGCCTGGGAAATTACCGCTGCCTTTTACAGCGACGCCGAAGCCGACAAAGCACAGGATACCTTTGTACAGTTATTCCAGAAAAAACAGATTCCCGATGATATGCCCATGTATGTGCTGACTGACG
>JAJTBH010000041.1 GCA_021287005.1 Anaerolineae bacterium | reverse complement strand
GGCAGGCGGAAATGCCATGGGCGGACCGGAAAAACAAAAAATTAACCGCGACGTTGCTCCGGGGCAAACAGTTGACCTATCGGTCACCCTGACGGCGCCGACGGAAAGCGGTTCATATATTTCCAACTGGATGCTGCGCAGCCCCAACGGAGTAGTGTTTGGCTGGGGCGCCAACCAATCGCGAAATTTCTGGGCTTCAATTGTCGTTTCAGCTTTACCCACCGTCAGCCCGAATACACCGCTGGATATGGCAGACGCTTACTGCAATGCACGTTGGACCAACAATGCCGGCACTGTTTTACCCTGCCCGTCGGCGGCTTATAACATGAGCACCGGATCGGTCAACCGCACCGACAGCCCGAACATTGAAATCGGTTATACGGATGATGAAGCCACACTGGTCACCATCCCGGCCGATGGTGTGGGCGGTTCGATCAGCGGGCGTTATCCGGCCGTGGTTGTGAAATCGGGCGATCGTTTTACGGCTCTGGGCGGCTGCCTGGACAGCAGCTCAAACTGCTCGGTGACTTTTTTGTTGAAATATACCGAACAGGGCGGCAACGGGGTGCAGTCCATTGCCAGTTGGAGCGAATCTTATGACGGCAACCGCAGCCAGATGAATGTGGATTTAAATTTCCTGGCGGGAAAAACCGTGGAATTCATTCTTGAAGTACAAAATCGCAATGATTCATCCAGCGATGACCGCGCTTTCTGGATGGTTCCGCGCATTGGACAATAGGATTTAGGTAAATTTGACCTGCCTTTTATAACGCTTTTACAGGCACGATATAACAAATTTACAGAAGTTGATATATACTAATAAAGCAAGCTGGGTGTAATATATTTTTTGGGAGGTTAACATGAATATCTCTGGTAAACCATTTTTTCAGGCGGTTTCATCAACCGGGATGCGCCTGATATTAAGCCTGATGCTTTTGACGGGGTTCTTAGCGACGGCTGCACCGGTTATGGCCAAACCGGCGGCGATGGTGCCGACTTTTTCGATTGTCAACGTGTCAAGCGATTCAACGGTAACCATTCAAACCGCCAATTTCCCGCCGAATGAAAAATTCACCATTCGCATGGGTGAATACGGCACATTGGGAATCAATGGTGTGGTGGTTGCAACCACTGAATCGGGCGGCGGTGGAATTTATCAGGCCACCTATACCATCCCCGACAGCCTTAAAGGCAAACCAATGATTGCCATCCGGATGGATAATGATAACGGTTATTTCTACAGTTATAACTGGTTCTACAATTACACGGCCCCCGCGGCGACCCCGGTGCCGGGCAGCACGCCCGTTCCGCCGTATTGTTACGGAACTCAATATTGTGGATGCAACCCGACTTACTGTGGTATTCCCACCTTCACCATTTCGAGCGTTTCGCGCGATAACACCGTGGTAATTCGCTCCAGCAACTTCCCTCCCAATGAAACCTTCACCGTGCGCATGGGCTATTATGGCACGTATGGGTTAAACGGTGTGGTGGTTGCCACAACAGAGTCTGGCACAGGCGGCGCGTTTGAAGCGACCTTTACCATTCCCGACAGCCTGAAAGGTCAGGAAAAAATCGCCATCCGCATGGACAACTCGACCGGTTATTATTTCAGCTACAACTGGTTCTGGAATAACACTACTTCGCAGTAGGGTAGCCAATAACCTGATATTAAAAATTTATCTCGCGAGCCGCAATTAGCGGCCGCGAGATTTTTTGATTCAAAAAATGCAGACCAATCCGATGCGGATTTCTGCACCGTGACCGGGGGATCATATTTCCCTTAGGGTACCATCCCCTAAAGGGGACGATCCCCTTTAGGGGATCATGCCGTAAAATACTTCGTTGCCGTATGCGATCCAGATGACGCGGGTGGGCGAGATGGAAAATGCACTGGCGTGCTGCGCGGGAGTACGCTCGGGGTAAAGCTGCATTTTAAGCTGGCGATAAAAACTCATGCGCAGGCTGAGTTGATATAAGGATGACGATTCTTGATCCAACAGAAATACGGATGGATCGGGCACTCCGGCCAGATAAATCTGGTTAAAATTGGTGCCTTCCAAACGCAAGGTTTCGCCTTCCCGGCCGGGCCGGTCATCACGATATAAAATCGGGTCCGTGCAGCGCGTTTGCGCTTCGGCATACGCGCGGAAGGTGCAATTCACCATATGCCCATCCTGGTTGAGCAAATATAATTCGTTGCGATTAATGGCCATCGTGACCATGTGCGCCATATCGTTGGGAATCTGATTATTAAAATAAAGACGCGGCGGATCGGGATAGGTGTAATTATCATTGAGGAAGATATAAACCGAGTTACCCTCACCATCCAGCACGTATAACAGCCCGTCCTCACCCATTGCCATGGCGGTGATATTTCTCCAGCCCATATCGGGCGACGGCAGGGCGCGGGTGAGTGGGTTTACGCCAGGAATACAATATAAAAGGTTGCCGTTTTTATCGATGCCCATTACGGTGGCTTTATTGGGGGTGGTGGCGGGCATGACCACGATATCGACCAATTTATCCACTCTAACGGTGCCGATTTGGCCGGGATTACATTTAAAGTTGTAATCCATGCGGTATTGCTGACCGTTACGCGTCAGACGAATGACGCGCCCCTGGGTGCTATCCAGCAGGTAGGTATCGGTTGCGTTGGTAACTATTTTGCTGATTTTTACGGTTCCGTCCAGGTTGTCGGAAATGGGCGAATATTCGATGCGTTTAATTTTAAAATACCCGTCCAGTGAACCCTGAATTTGGTTTCGTAAGGATCTGGATTGTTCATTCACCTGATGTGATTCGGCTTCATCAATATAACTGACAGTTTGCTGCATGGCGGCAATTTGCAGGCTGACATCATCCAGGTGCGCAATTTGGGCGGCCGTTTGTTCGGCGCGATTCATGGCGGTGCGAAACTGCTGCTGCGGTCCCAACTGTTGATAAATAGTAACCGCAATTGCCACGATAAAAAGCGGCACACCGACGGCGATGACCAGCATGGTGCTGGGAGAAAGCTGAGGCAACTGCTCCTGTTGGCCGGGCAACATGCGCGCCAGCAAAGTGTTGCCGCCTTGTTTAACCCGATCACCGGTGTCTTTGCCGCCCTGTAAGGTTTTTGCCAGCCATTTTTGCCAGGGGATTTTATCGAGCGGAGCGGGCGTGGGTGCAGTAGCCGGTTTACTCTGTGGCATGGCGGTTTGTTCAACGACAGGTTCACCGGGTTGATTAAAAATGGGGGGCAGCGGTCCAGCGGCCGGTGCATGGGTCTCCTGGATACCGCCTGCATTGGTTTGCGGCGGGGCAACCGGAGCAGCCGAAGAGACCTCTTTAACAGAGGTGTTTACTGACGGGGGGGTGCGGCTGTCGTGCTGGGGCGAATAAACGCGTTTTAACAGGTTTTTTAGCCGGTTATCCCAACTACCCGAAGCGGTTTTAACCGGGCGGGCCATGACAGGTGCGGGGCGTTTGATTACCTGAGGCGGCGGTGGCGGAACCGGGGCGGCCGGCTGTACCTGTGCAGGCGGAGCCGGATTTGGCTCTTCAACATACGTTGTTTTTTCGATTTGGTGGTTATGGGCTTGTGCCGATTCGGGCTGCGGAGCTGCGCCGGGAAAATCTGATTCAATTGGATCCGAAGCGGGCGGTGCGGTAAAGGGGGGGATGTGAGCGGCCGGCGAGCCAATTTCTTTCGGCGCCGGAGAAGCCGCTGTTGCGGCCGCGGCTGTGTTTTCATGCAAGTCATTATCGACGGCGGACTGGCGCGGTTTCAGGTAATGCACCAATCCTTTGCCAGTTTGAAATTGAATTACGGAAATGTGAGCGTTATCACGCGCCTGGCTAAGCAGGCGGCGGCGAATCTGTTCCAACGAAATGCGCGCTCCACCGCCAGGCAGGTTATGCGTGATGCCGTCGGCAAGGTGCGGACTTAATATCAGGGTGGAACCGCTTTGAACTTCTCCCTGGTAATAATGCAGGTCGGGATTATCCCGTAATCCCAATCCGGTGGAACCGCTTTGCGGGTAATGGAAATCTTCGGCCTGGTTGGGGGCCAACAACAATGAACGAGTGTCGCCGGCATGAACAAAATAAAGCTGCTCCTTGTGCAAAACCACCAGGTTAAGAATACCGATGGTCTGTTTGCCTTCACGCGCCCGATTGAGGTTGCTTTTTAAAAGTGTGTCGTTAAACTGTTTGATGATGATCCGAATGGCGGCTGTCACCGAACCGGAGGTTGTAAAATAAGTGGCTGCCAACGATTCGAGGAAACCCTGAAGCCGCGGGAGCGGTACAGCCGGATTGGCGTTGGTGTTTAAAAATAAAATCAACGCTTCACCGCTGCGATGCCGGTTGGCGGAGCGAGGAGCAAAAGCAACATATAAACCGGGCAATTCAGGATTTTCTTTACCCGATTCTATATTAAGTGGAAGTACGTAAATGTCAAACACGGCGTCTCAGATTTCCTCCAGATTGGTTTAATTATACCCTTGTTAATCTTTGAACATGCAGGTTTGCCCGGCTGGACGATTAATTACGCCTTATTTGTCCTTTTTTCGTCCGGCTTTCGTCTGAAAAAGCTGAAAAAGGTGAGAATTGCCGTTAGTTTCGTTGCTTAAAAATTTCGCTTATGTTAACCTTGAATTGGCATAAAAAGAAGCTTTATCGGTATGAACCAGAGGTTACAGAATTTTTGGCTCAAAGAGGTGAAAAAATGAAACTACATAAATTAATCTGGCTGTTTGCGGGATGTTTGTTGGTAATAAGCGCCTGTGCGGTACCCGCCGGGCAAGCTTTTTTACACGTCCCGCAGGCGGCATCCGCGAGTATTAACACCCCTGAAGCGCGGGTATTACCCGCTGGTGTGTATGGCGGCGGGGCAACCGATAATTTGATCATCTACCGGCAGGCCACGCCGACGCAGGCAGCCCCAACTGAAACGCCGGATGAACCGGGCGATACGCCCGGGAATATCAATCCACTCACCGGCTTACCGGTGAATAATGCGCAAAATTTGCTTTTACCGCCGGCCCTGGTGACCATTACCAATTGGCCGCCCAGCGCCCGGCCACAGGCGGGCTTGTCCTTCAGCCCAATTGTGTTTGAATGGTATATTGGCGAGGGCATGAGCCGTTATCAGGCGCTTTTTTATGGCGATTATCCTGAAACAGTTAACAACGGTTCGCATGGGTCCCCCGACCCGACCGATCCGCAGAATGGGTCCATTCCACCATCAGACGAGGTGACCCTGGGACCGATTCGCTCGGGACGTTTGCCGTTTGAATATGTACGTAACCTGTATAACGGCTTTTTAATCATGGCTTCAGCTTATAAAGGGGTCGCCAACAATCTGAATGAATTTACCAATGTGTTTGGTTCCGACGACGGCGACATTAACAGCGCCATGATTAAAGTGACCCAGATTGAAAACATTGCAGAAAATAACCAGAAAAAACTGGGTGATACCAGCCTGTCGGGCATGTTGTTTGACCCGGTTGCGCCGCAGGGCGGAGCGCCGGCCAGCCGTTTATGGTTCATGTATAACATCCTTAACCAGGTGATCTGGCAATATGATGAAACGGACGGCGCTTATCACCGTTACCAGTATACCGGCGACGACCGCAACCAGTTTATTGAAGATACCGATCGCCTGAACGGCAATCCTCTGACTTACAGCAACCTGATTATCCTGTATGCCGAACACCGCTATTGCACTGAAACGGCCTACGATGTCGACCTGATGTATGTCAACCGCGCCCCGGCGCTGTTGTTCCGCGATGGACAGGTTTATAAAATTTATTGGACAACCAAAAGCGAAGATTACGAAAAGACCACCGGCAAGGTGCGCCCGATCCGATTTATGGATGAACAGGGCAACCCATTCCCCTTTAAACCCGGCCAGACCTGGATTCACGTGGTGCCGCTGGGAACGCGCGTTTGGGAGACGCGCCCCTCGGATGTGGTCGATTCTATGATTTACGACCAGGTTAAAAAAGAACCTTCCGTGCTTTTTGACAACATCCGTTATGAAGGCGTCGGCAGCGGCGAATGGGCCACACGATACCTGGCTTCATTGATGATTGAAGACAAGGATGTGTGCACCAAGATACGCGGTCAATAAGGTTAAGTTTTTCAACGCCCCGGCTAAACCGGGGCGTTGATTTTTAAATTTGTTTTTTTATTACCGAGACCATATTTTTAAACACATCAAGGATG
The DNA here is from genome assembly GCA_021287005.1 of Anaerolineae bacterium. Lineage (GTDB taxonomy): Bacteria > Chloroflexota > Anaerolineae > Anaerolineales > Anaerolineaceae > JAJTBH01. The sequence continues at coordinate 12,008 of JAJTBH010000041.1, read as the reverse complement.
ATAGTCATTTCTGGCAAAAACTTTGACGTATTCAGACGGTGAAGCTTAGTTTTTTATAAAAAAAAAAGCTCCCTGTATGATACAGGGAGCAGATCGATAAACTAATTTCTGACGTAAACCCGTGGAACGCGGGCGCTTAAAGTGGCGACGATATCCTCTTCGGAGGTGTTCCAGCGTTTCATCAGGTCGTCGATAAAAATTGACTGGCTGCCCTGCACGCCGATAATCACCACTTCGGTGCCCATTGGATATGGGCGCGGCAGTTTAAGCATACTTTGATCCATGCAGACATTACCCACCACCGGCACACGCTGCCCGTCGATTAAAACTTCGTTGCCGGGAATGCGGCGGAAACCGTCGCCGTAGCCTACCGGGATGACCCCGATGAGTTCATCGCTGCTGGTGATATAGGTTTGGCCATAACCAATACCCCAACCGGCCGGCAGCACACGGCAGGATGCCAGGCGCGCCTTCCAGGTTAACACACGGCGTAGCTCAGGCGGATAAGGGTCAACCACGCGCGGCAGCATGCCGAAGATGTTGGAGCCCAGGCGGCTGAGGTTGTAACGTGCATCGGGATGGTGTACGGCGGCGGCGGAGTTGGCCAGGTGCACCCAGCGCGGGTGAATGCCGGCACCGGCGAGCGCATCCAGAGCGTAATTAAAACGTTTTATCTGTAAATGAGTCAGGGGCTGGTCACCATAAACGGCCATAGCCAGATGACTGTAAATGCCTTCGATTTCAATGCCGCCCAGTTTTAATGCATATTGAGCCAGGTCGAGTGCGTCTTCGGCAAAAACACCCAGACGCCCCAGGCCGGTATCCACTTTGAGATGCACGGCGGCTTTTGCGCCCATTTGGCGGGCGCGCTCTGAAACCATTTCAGCCATTTCGCGGCTGTATAAGGTCAGGGAGACATGATCGCGGATGGCTTCTTCCACCTCGCAGGCTGTGACCATGCCCAACACCAGAATGGGGGCGGTGATGCCTGCCAGGCGTAATTCGCGCGCTTCCACATAACGTGCGACGCCCAGCCAGGTGACGCCACCCTGCAGGGCCAGTTTGCTGACCTCGGATATTCCCATGCCATAACCGTTGGCTTTAACCACCAGCATGATCGGCTGTTGGGTCAGGTCTAGCATATATTTAATGTTGTTTTCTATGGCCGAAACATCAACTTCGATCCAGGTCGGATAAGACTCGACGTTTCCATTATGATTCATGAATTTAATATGGTTCGCCCAATGTTGTTGGACGATCGATCGCTTTCTATTAAAGAATGATTTTCGAAGTCTGGCTTCGAAAAATGTCCGGTGCCTGTATTATAATGGCTTAAGGCGATAATCAACATCACCATTTGTAATCTTTTCTGCCGAAAATAAATCACTGATTGGTAAAAAGGGGGTACAGGGTGGATAAACAAGAGATCATAACACGGCGTTTATTAAACCAACACCTGCGCGGTAATAAATGTAATACAGTGAAAGACCTGGTGAGTTATCTAACGGCCATTCAAGGACAGGATTACCCCGGGGCGAGATGGTCGCTGGCTTTAAGATTGGCCGGTCTCAATGATGGAAAAATCCAGGAGGCTTTTGACGCGCGGGAAATTGTGCGTACTTGGTTAATGCGCGGCACCCTGCACATAACGGCAATAGAAGATGTGAAATGGATTCAAGCACTGGTGTCGGATCGGATTCTGGCAGGCAGTGTCAAACGCCTGGAGAAAATGGGACTGGAAGAAAAAGAAATTTCTTTATGCAGGGACGTGGTAGGCAAAACCTTGACGGGGGGTGTGTGTTTAACCCGCGAAGCGTTATTGGAAAAACTGGAGCAAAGCGGTGTGCATACCGGAAGCCAGCGCGGATACCAGATATTATGGCATTTAAGTCAGGAAGGTTTAATCTGTTTGGGCCCGCACCAGGGAAAACAGCAGACTTTTGTGCTTCTGGATGAGTGGGCACCTGAATCACAGAGTCTTTCGCGGGCTGAAGCCCTGGTGGCGTTAACCCGGCGTTATTTCATCAGCCGCGGGCCGGCCACCCTGGCCGATTTTGGGTGGTGGTCGGGATTAAAAACCAACGAGATTAAAGAGGCCTTGGGACAATTAAACGATTGCCTGGTCAAAGGGAAGTAAACGGACGGGTTTACTGGTTTTTTCAGGGTGAATCTCCGGCGGCGGGTGGCGAGCCTGCGGCGGATTTACTGCCCTTTTTTGACGAATATATGCTGGCTTATACGGATCGCTCACTGGCTTTTGATACACAATTTATTAAGCGGATTTATCCCGGTAATAACGGATATTTAAATGCGCCTTTGCTGATAAACGGCCGGGTGTGCGGTATCTGGCGGCGCGAGATAAAGAAAAAACAGGTCGAGATTTCGCTGCTGCCTTTTGAGAATTTTTCAAATGAAGACCGGGAATTAATTACACTTAAAGCGCAGGTTTATGCCAGGTTTCTGGGTTTGGAGCTGCAAATGATGGCGGGGAAAGAAAACAAAGAGGGGATTGACTAAATAGGAAAATTGTTCTAAAATAATCCTATGGATGATGAAATTCGCAAGTTAAAAAATTTCAGCCAGTTTATGGCCGTGGAGACCGCGGAAGAAAAAGCACTACTGCCATCCGGTCCGCGCGGGCAAAGCTGCACGTTTTTACAAAAAAACGTGGAGGCAACCGACATTTCGTTGCAGGATGAACTTCCCATCCATATGGCGGCGCTGCCGAACGGCAAACGCGTAGCCATGTTAAAAACCATGTTGACCTCCGCCTGCGAACGGAATTGTTATTACTGCGCTTTTCGTTCAAAGCGTGATTTTCAACGCCAGACCTTTAAACCGGATGAAATGGCGCGCACCTTCATGCAGCTTTATCAAAAGAAACTGGTTGAAGGTATTTTTCTCAGCTCGGGCATGGCCGGTGGGGGCGTGCGTACGCAGGACAGGCTGCTGGCAACTGCTGAAATATTGCGGGTGCGTTACAACTTTAAAGGGTATATCCATCTGAAATTAATGCCAGGTTCCGAACGGGAACAGGTTAAACAGGCCATGCGTTTTTCAGACCGGGTTTCGGTTAATCTGGAAGCGCCCAATAACCGGGTTTTAACCTCCCTCGCGCCGGAAAAAAGGTTTATGGAAGAGTTATTACAGCCGCTGCGCTGGGTGGAAGACGTGCGCAAAAATGAAAGTCCGTCTCAGGGTTGGAACGGGCACTGGTCATCCAGCACAACCCAATTTGTGGTGGGTGGTGCCGATGAAAACGATGTGGAACTGCTCGCCACCAGTTCTTATTTAATGCGCAAGTTGAAACTCAGCCGGGTATATTTTTCCGGGTTTAACCCGGTTTCCGATACGCCTTTACAGGATCACCCGGCCTTAAATCCGTGGCGCGAACATCGCCTTTATCAGGCATCATTTTTATTACGCGATTACGGTTTCGATCCTGAAGATTTACCTTTTGAAAAAGCCGGTTTTCTGCCGCTGGATACGGACCCCAAACTGGCCTGGGCGCGCGCCAATTTGAGCGACACCCCGCTTGAAATTAACCGTGCCGATTACCAGCAATTATTACGCATTCCCGGAATTGGGCCCGTCTCGGCCCGCCGGATCATCTCGGCAAGAATTCGGCATCCCTTGCATGGAATTGAAGATTTAAAAAATACCGGTGCAGTTGCCAGCCGCGCGGCGCCGTTTATCTTGATGCAGGGCAAACGCTGCCCGGGTCAATTATCCCTTTTTTGAAAATATTAAAATCAATCCCCGTTTTGACGGGGATTTTTTATGACATTTATCTGATTGATTCCATGATATTTGTAATACCGTATATATGAAAATACATTATAATATATATATGGATAAGCGAATATATGAATGTGTTGTAATATTGTGAGAAAAATCTTATGGATGAAAAATTACGAGACGAAATAACGCGATTGCATGCCCAGGTATGCAGCGCATTGGGAGACCCCAGCCGCATTCTGATTATTTATGCGCTCAATGAAGGCAGCTTAAATGTCAGCGAACTTGCCGACTGTCTTGGTTCACCGCAGCCCACCATATCACGCCATTTAAAGACCTTGCGTGACAGTGGCATTGTAAAAACCCAGCGCAACGGGCAATCCATTATTTATACTCTGGCGGATCAACGTGTGGTACAGGCCCTGGATTTGCTGCGAGCTTTGCTGGCAGATACGCTTGAAAATCGGGCCAATCTGGCGCAGGTCGTAAATCAGACTTTGATTTAATTTTTGGAGGGTAGAACGTGAAGACTTTATTAATTCTGGGTGCGGGTACAAGCGGTACAGTGGTTGCCAATAAAATGGTGCGCCGGCTGGATGCACAGGAATGGAATGTGGTCGTGGTCGATAAAAATGTGGACCATTATTACCAACCGGGTTTTTTGTTTGTGCCTTTTGGCATGTATAAACCGGCGGATAATGTGCGCCCTAAAAAGAATTATCTGGATCACCGGGTAAATTTTATTATTTCGGATATTGAATTAATTAAACCGGATGATAACCAGGTCGTCTTAAGCGACGGGCGCGTTTTAAACTACGATATGCTGGTTGTGGCAACCGGCACCGATATTAAACCCTCGGAAACCCAAGGACTGCTGGATGGCGGCGGCTGGCGTAATAATATTTTTGACTTTTACACGCATGAAGGTTCAATCGCCCTGGCAAATCACTTAAAAAATTGGAAGGGCGGACGGCTGGTGTTGAGCATCACTGAAATGCCGATCAAATGCCCGGTTGCACCACTTGAATTCCTGTTGTTATCCGACTGGTATTTTACACGCAAGGGGATGCGCGATAAGGTCGATCTGGTTCTGGCAACCCCGCTCTCGGGGGCATTCACCAAACCGAAGGCCAAAGCAGTTCTGGGTGACCTGTTGGAGAGCCGTAACATTTCGATTGAGACAGAGTTTAATATCGGCGAAGTGGATAATACACGCCAGATGATTAAGTCCTATGATGAACGCGAGATACCCTATGATCTGCTGGTTTCCGTGCCGACCAACATGGGCTCGGATGTGATTGAACGCTCTGAAATGGGAGATGACCTTAACTTTTTGCCGGTCAATAAAAATACCTTACAATCCGAAAAATGGCCCAACGTTTGGGGAATTGGTGATGCCACCAATGCGCCCACCTCCAAAGCCGGTTCGGTTGCCCATTTTATGGCCGAAACCCTGATTGAAAACTTGCAGCGCGCGGTGAAAGGCCTGGAGCCGGAACCCAGTTTTGACGGGCATGCCAATTGTTTTATCGAATCAGGTTATGGCAAGGCTGTTTTAATTGATTTTAATTATGATGTTGAACCCTTACCGGGAACGTATCCCGTGCCCGGAATTGGCCCGATGAATTTGTTAAAAGAAACCCAGTTAAATCACCTGGGAAAACTGGGCTTTTATTATCTTTACTGGGAAGTGTTTTTGAGAGGGCTGCCCATTCCCTTAAATCCAAAAATGAGCATGCTGGGAAAAATCAGGGACTAAACGCTGAGAAAAATTCTAAAACAGCGATCATAAGATAAATAAGGAGAAATAATTAATATGGCGACTCGAGAAATTGCAGGTAAAACAATTGAATTCGATGATGACGGTTATATGAAGAATCCTCAGGACTGGAGCAAGGAAGTTTGTGAAGTTCTGGCAGCGGAACAGGGCATTGGCCTGACCGATGAACATTGGAAGGTGATCAATTTTGCCCGTGATGAATTTAACAAAACCCAGGAATCACCCACCCTGCGCCGAATTACCAAATCGGGCGTGATCTCAACCAAAGATCTGTATGCCTTTTTCCCCAACGGCCCTGCCGGAAAAATCGCCAAACTGGCCGGTTTACACAAACCCACCGGTTGTATCTAAATTTGAAATTAAATAAGGAGTTAAAATGGCTGAAGGTTCCCCTCGTAAACTGGCAATTATTGCATCAAAAGGCTCACTGGATATGGCATACCCGCCGCTTATTCTGGCAAATGCCGCCCGCATGAGCGGGATTGAAGTGGAATTGTTTTTCACCTTCTGGGGTTTGGATATCATCACCAAAAAGAAGATGAACAACCTGAACGTTGCCACAGTTGGCAATCCGTCCATGCATCCTTCCTTCCATATCCCGACCTGGCTGGGTGGTTTGCCCGGCATGTCGGCTATGGCCAGCTCCATGATGCGCCAGGAAATTGACAAACTTGATTTTCCCCCGGTTGGCGAGTTTGTTGAAATGCTGGTTGATGCCGGCGCCAATGTCTACGGCTGCAAGATGTCGATGGATATGATGAAATTGACCAAAGAAGACCTGGTGGACGGCGCGGAAGTATTGGGTGCTATGGAATTTATGGAAAAATCCGAAGGCGCACAACTGCTCTTTATATAAAAAAATTGATCTTATGAAAATTAAAAAGGAGTCGTCGGGAAAATATCCTGACGGCTCCTTTTTTGGGTTTAAGCATTTATTAACCGCGTGTGCGCAGGTAAATGACCCCAAAAGTGATGCCACATAAAATTAAGAATTCGATTATAAAAGTCAACCCGGCCTGATAACTTTTACGCTGGTTACTGATTACGATTTCATCAAATCGTTGGTGGGCTTGCAGAACCGGTCCGGCAAACCAGGCAAAAGCCAGGCCACCGGCCAAACCACCCAGATGCCCCCAGTTATCGATGCCGGGGGTGAGGCCCAGGCCCAGGTTGATGATGATGATGGTCATGATATTAATTAACATGGACTGCGCCTTTTGACCAAAAAAGGCGCGGTTGATATAAACAAAAATAAGCTGACCGGCGATTAAGCCAAAAATGGAAGTTGAAGCGCCCAATGATGAATTTGGAGAAAGAATGAAAGATAATACGTTTCCGGCAATCCCGCTAATCAGGTAAAGCATTAAAAACGGTTTGCGGCCATATTGTTCTTCCAGCGTGGGACCCAGGGCATAGAGGGCGTACATATTAAACCCGATGTGAACGATGGATCCGTGCAAAAAGATGGGGGTAAATAAACGCCAGAGCTGGCCGGCTTCAATAAAAACGTTGTATTTCATGCCCAGGTAAGCCGGGTAATCGCCGCCCAACAAAAACTGGCTTGCCATCTGGAGCAAATACACAAAGACGGTCAGGCCCATCAGGATGTAACTGACAATGGGGCGCCGGGCGATTAACCGCACGCGCACAGGCGCAGGCGGAGCGGATTCCGGGGGAATAAATTCAGGTTCGGAGGGATCGTTATAACGGGGGTAGGGGGTTGGTTCAATACTCATAAGGTTATATGTCTGTGTTGGGTGCGCGAATGTTCGGCTTTTATGATGGCAATAATGGTTTCGGCAGCCTCGTCCATTTTATTTTGTGGGTTGACCACGATGTAGTCAAAATAACTTAAACATTTAATTTCATCACGCGCCGTTTTCATACGCAGGGCGAGTGAATCGGCGTCTTCAGTCTTTCGCGCTCGGAAACGATCCAACCAGGCTGCCTCATTTTCCGGAATGAGGAATATGAGGATGGCGCTATCACACAGTTGTTTGATGCGCGCCGCGCCCTGCACATCCAGGCGCATCACCACATCCTTACCGCTGGTCATGGCGTCGCGAACTTCAAACTTGGGAATACCTTTATACTGGTTGTAAACGCTGGCGTATTCGATCAATTCATCCTGCGCAATCATTTCTTCAAACTTATCGCGGCTGATGAAGTGATAATCAACACCGTCGTGTTCACCGGGGCGCGGATCGCGACTGGTGGCGGTGACGACAAAATGAAAACTCACCTGAAGTTGCTTAAGCCGCTGCACAATGGCGTCTTTGCCAACACCGGAGGGGCCGGAAATAACAATCAACAAGGGTTCCGGATGAAGTACATCAAAGATGGATGTTTCTGGAGTCGTCATGTCTGGCGAATAATCCATTCTAATAGAAATATAATTATCATTGATTATAATGGATTAATATCAGATTATTGATTAAAAACTCAGGGAGAAGGACGAATATGCCGGTGTATGAGTACCGCTGCCTGGATTGCAAGCGGCGTTTTGATAAAAGGTTAAGTTTTGCCGAGTATGACAACGCGGTTGTGCTTTGCCCGCACTGCGGCGGTAAAAACGTTACACGTAAGATTGGACGCGTGCGAGTGTCCCGCTCGGAAGAAAGCCGTCTGCAATCGTTGGAGAACATGTCCGATCCGGCGCGCATGGCCGACCTGGATCGCGACCCGCGTGAATTGGGGCGAATGATGCGTTCCATGAGCGCCGAGCTGGGTGAGGATATGGGATCTGAATTTCACGAAGTGGTTAATCGACTTGAAGCAGGGCAAACACCCGATGAAATTGAAAAAAGTATCCCGGATTTGGGTTCCGCGAACGATGATGGCGCCGGTTTTACAGGCGGGCTGGATGATTAACCCTGCGGAGCGGGGGCAATTGCCTGTTTTAAGTTATCAAACGAATTCATCCAACTGATACGATTAAGAAAATCGGCCAGGGTGGGGCTTTGTTCGCGCAGTTTAACGACGGCCGGGCCAACCGGGTCATTACCGGCCGCGCCACCGGGTGTATCGGCATAAGCGCCATAAAAAGCAAAATAAGCCTGGTTGATGCGCCGCAAATGGTAACCGTTATCCCAAAGAAATTGACGGCGGCTTTCCATGTATTTTTCGGCTTCTTCAATTTTTCCCGCTTTTAATAAAAGATCAGTATGGACGCGAGTCTCATGCATCTCTTTATTAAAATTAAAAACCGGGGCCTGTTCAACCTGTTTTTCTTCAGGTTTGGGCGCCTGCACTTTAACTTCAGGTTCGGGCGGGGGTAATAATTCGGGATAATAGCGTCTTAATACTTCTTTACCCACCTCACCGCCCACGATGGAGGCCGTGGTTTCGTTCATGGTGCGCAGTTCGGGCGTGGTTTCATAATTTAACCCCAATGGGCGCAGGGTCAGATAATTATGAGTCCATTCATGACTGATGGTATCAATCTGCCAGGCGAGATTATCGGAGGATAAAACCATCGTCGGATAAACTCCCACTCCGCCAATGGGCACGACCAGAGCTGAGACGTTCAGGTTTTTCTCAACCTGTTCTTCCAGGTGTGTGATATCCTCAATCTTAAGGTCAGCGTTTAATGAAAGGTTTTGTTCCTGTTTAATTTCGCCCCGTGGTGAGGTGATGAGCGCCATCGGCAGGGGCGTAACATGATATAACAACGCCGGAATGGGCTGACCGCCCAGCGTGAGACCTTCATCTTTAAGGACGGCGCTGACCTGCTGTTGCAATATCGATTCACAAACGGGTTGTTTTAGCGCCTGCTGTGCCAGCAACTGGTCGCGTTGTGATTTAAACGAAGCGCTGGTTTCAGCCGGGTTTTTAATCGCCGGATCCGCATATATATTTTCTATTACGGCGTCCAATTGATTCAGGTGGGTAACCAGATCGCGGCATTCATAAACCAGATCGTGCTGCTGTTGTTGGGTTAAAAAAACGGCCGTGGACAGGGTGTTCTGTTCCCATTTGACTTTAAACGCATTTAACGTCCAGGAAACATAATCAAACTCCACCAAACGGGTATAAGCCCGCACGCGCTCGCTGCGTTCCAATTCCAACACGGTGCTTTGAGACATTACCACCAGCAGCACGAAAAAAACGGCGCTTAAACGAATCAGGTAGATCAGGCGATTAATCATGCCGATTATTATATGCCAGATTTTTACAGTACCCAATAGTCGCTGCCGCCGTTTTGGCGGGCCATTAAATGGAATTCAATCATTCCGCGCCGTAAAGTGGCAACATCGTCATTAAAGCGGCTTAAAATGTCGTTAACTTCATTTTCGGAATAATGTTTCTGAATTTCAAAATCGTTTAAACAGTGTCTCAACAGCACGATAAATTTTTTCTCCTGCGAAGGAAATGTTTTAATTCGACCCTGCTCATCCAAAAAAGTATTTAATACTTTTCGTTCAAAAACATCATTTTGAGACGACTCGCCGAGTGCGGGCAGCGTTTCTTTATGCAAAAGGCGCTGGGCCATGTCTTCAAGAATTTCCGTGTGCAACGAATAGACATAATAATGCCCATCGGCTTTTGCCGAGACAAGGCCGGCTTTTGCCAAACGCGCCAGGTGGTGTGAAGTCGTTGACACGCCGATCCCCAGGGCATCGGCAATAGCCTCAACCGTATGAGGCTGCTGCGCCAGCAATCCAATTATTTTTAAACGATTGCTTTCTGCCAGGGCTTTAAAAAAGTTTAATAATTCTTCCAAAGTTTCCGATTCAGTCATAAATACCTCTTTTTATATTTCGACGATTATAGAAATGATTCTATAATTAAGATAATGATTTGTCAAGACGAAAAATGTTTTAAATCAATTGTGTAAGTATTATTAATAATTTATTATCGATATTCTCATTAACCCAATTAAGCGTTATGATTGGAATGATATTTTTATATCAGGAAAGGTGAACATGAAGCGCCGAATAATTATTATTGTTGCTGCGGTGGTTGTTGTGTTGGTTGCGATCTTCGGTTTTATACAATATAACCGGGCTCAGTCAGCCAATAATTCCCGTTTTCAGACGGTGGCGCTGGAACGCGGCCCGCTAACCTCATTGATTGGAGCCACCGGCACGGTGCGCGCCAATCAGACCACCCTGCTTAACTGGCAGACCAGCGGTCGTATCTCAAAGATTTATGTCGCCGAAGGGGACCAGGTTAAAAAAGGCGCCGAGCTGGCTGCACTTGACCCTGCTTCGCTGCCACAGACCGTCATTCTGGCCCAGGCCGACCTGGTGAACGCGCGCCGTTCGCTGGACAACCTGAAAAATTCGGAAACGGCCAAAGCCCAGGCGGCATTAAACCTGGCCAATGCCAAAAAGGCGGTGGATGACGCCAAAGACAAACGCGCTTATAAAGATTATCAGCGCGCCTCCAACGCCACCATCGACCAGGCGCGCGCCAATTACATTCTGGCCAAAAAATCCTATGATGATGCCAAAGAAGCCTATGATGCCGTGGCCGGTATGGCAGACGACAGCACGGCCAAAGCCGCCGCGTTAAGCGCCATGGCCAGCAACAAACTGGCCTTGGATAAAGTTTCCGCCAACCTCAACTGGCTGTTGGGCAAACCGGATGAAATTGAAGTGGCCCAGGCCGATGCCACCCTGGAAGTGGCTCAGGCGCAGTTGGAAGACGCGCAGCGCGAGTGGGACCGTTTGAAAGACGGCGTGGACCCCGAAGATTTAAAAGCCGCGCAGGCCAAAGTGGATGCCATTGAAGCCACCCTGGCTTATACCTCGTTAACTGCACCGATCAACGGCGTGGTAACCAGTGTGAATTCAAAAATTGGCGATCAGGTTTCGGCCGGTTTATCCACCTTTCGTATAGACGATTTTTCACATCTACTGGTGGATGTGGAGGTGCCTGAGGTTGATATCAACAAAATTCAACCCGGCCAGCCCGCCACCCTGACTTTTGACGCCATTCAGGACAAAATCTACAACGGTAAGGTTACGGAAGTATCCAAAGTGGGTGTCACATCTTCGGGCGTTGTAAATTATACCGTTACCGTGGAATTGACTGATGCCGATGAAGCCGTATTAACCGGCATGACCGCGTCGGTTAACGTGGTTGTTCAACAACTGGACAAGGTCTTGTTAACCCCCAATCGCGCTGTAAAACGGATCAACGGTAAAACCTATATTTATATTTTAAAGAATGAAATCCCGCAGCGGGTTGAAATTACACTCGGCGCTTATTCGGATACCAACAGCGAAATTGCCAGCGGCGAAGTTAACGAGGGCGATTTGATTGTGCTTAATCCACCGGCTGAAATGCAAACAATGGGTGGACCTCCGCGGGGTGATTAAAGGCTGATTTCATGGAAGACCTGGTTATAGAAGCAAAGGACCTCACCAAAGTCTACAAAATGGGCTCGGTGGAAGTGCGCGCGCTGGACGGCGTCAGTTTTTCGGTACGGCGCGGCGAAGTGCTGGCCATTATGGGCCCCTCCGGTTCGGGTAAATCGACCCTG
>JAJTBH010000040.1 GCA_021287005.1 Anaerolineae bacterium | reverse complement strand
CGGGTCGGCCATATCGCTGATGGGAATGGTCAGCGCCTGCACACCGGTGGCATCGATTACACGTTGGGCGTCTTCAAGCGAATCGGCCGATGAAGTTTTATAGGGCATGCGCACAGCCAGCACATTTTGCGGTCCGAGCGCTTCGGCTGCCAGAAAACAGGAAAGCGCCGAGTCGATGCCGCCCGACAGACCGATGACCGCATGCGACAGGCCGGTGCGGGTAATTTCACTGCGTATAAAACCGGTCAGGATGGTACGCGCCAGTTCAGTATTAATTGTTAAATCCACCATAAATCACCTTCCTTATCGTCCGGCAGCGCCGTTATGGCCGTTTAAAATACGCTGCATTTCACGCACAACCATGGAAGTGCGTTCATCGCGCAGCAGCGGCAGGCGCGCGCGCGTGCGGTGCAGTTGGTTCAGATCCATCTCGGTTATGGTCAGGGCTTCTTCATGATAAGGCGCACGTGTCAACAATTCGCCGTCGGGGTTAAACGCCACCGAACCGCCGGCATAATGCAAACCGTCTTCAAAACCCACCCGGTTGGTATGCGCCACAAAAGCGGTAAACAGGCTGGCATAAGCCCGGTTAATATCTTCGACCCACTGGGTCGAAATAAGCACGTCTTTGGGGCCCAGCCCGCGCGCCGGTGAAGATGAACTGAATAAAAAGAGGTCTGCGCCGTCCACCCATAAGATATAAGGAGGCGAGGCGTGCCAGAAATCTTCACAGATCAACATGCCCACCCGCCCAAAGCGGGTGTCAAAAGCAGCCACATGTTCGCCCCAGGCAAAAAAGCGGCCTTCATCAAACAGGCCATAAGTCGGCAGGTATACCTTGCGATGCACATGCAGCACTTCTCCCTGTGAAAGATAGGCTGACGAGATGAAAAAACGATTACGAGCGTCTTCTTCCACAAAACCGACCACCATATCAATGGCCTGGCTGGCAACCAGCAGTTGCTTAAACACCGGGTCGTTTGAGTTGGGCCGGCAGGCCACGGTGGGGGCCAGGTCTTGCAGGACATACCCGGTTAACGATAATTCCGGAAACACCAGTAAGTCTGCGCCGCCGGATGCGGCTTCACGTACCAGCGCCAGGTGTTTTTCAAGATTATCTTTCACCACACCCAGGCGGGTATTAATTTGCGCCAGTGCTACATTAATCTTCATATTCCTTTCCTTTCAATACCAGCCGGCAGCAGCCAGGCCAACAAAAACACAAACAACATTCCCAGTGACTCCCAGATGTCGATGCGTACCCCGTACCATAACGGCGCCGGGTTATCTGAGCGCAGCCCGGAAATCAACAAAATGCTTAATAAACCAACCAGGTAAACCCAGCCGCCGCGCTGCCCGGGCTGCGCATTTTGATAACGTTTTTCCAACCAGTAATACATGGCCGTCAAACAAACCGCCGCCAGAAAAGGCAGTGGCCAGTGCAGCGGGGATGAGGTCTGCCAGTTAAGCCGGCCAAGCGGGCTGTTTTGCGGCAGGGACGGGCCGTAAGCCACCCCTTCAACCCAGCAGCCCAGCCAGACTGAGAGTATTACAGGAATAAAGAGGGCGGCGCTGTCATCCAGGGCTTTTTGAAATGATTTTTTCTGCATCAGGGTTATTAACAACCAGGCAAGCGCCCCGCCCATACATGCAGCCGGACCATCCAACCCGCCGGATGAAAAGGCAAATATTTCCCATTCATTGCGGCTGAAATATAACCAGTGCATCCACACGTAACCGGCCCGCGCGCCCAACAGGGCACAAACCAGCATAATAACAGCGGCGTGACCTTCTTTTTTCCCTGCCCGTTGTGTAAAATTCCAGACGCCCAGAGCACAGCCCAGGCCCAAAAGGAAGGCGAATCGGTTCATGATTGTTGCAAATCATACCACAAACGTTTCAGAAATCACGTTACAGCACAGGCGCTTTTAACCCGCAACAGGGGGTGAATATTCATCTATCAGGTATTCGTTAAATTTGAGTTGGCCGGCAGGAAAACCTTTATTTCCAGTTTTCTTGAATGCGCCGGTATGAAACCCCCAGGTCTTCGGGCAGCACACGCGTATCCCCCACCGTTGTCATAAAATTGGTATCCCCCGCCCAACGCGGTACCACATGAAAATGCACATGCGCCGCCACGCCCGCCCCGGCCACCGCGCCGATATTGGCGCCCACATTATAACCGGCCGGATGATAAACCTGATCCAGAGTGCGCACGGCGCGCGTTAGCAGTTCCATTATTTCACTGCGTGTGGCCGGGTCAAGTTTTTCGAAATCGGGTTTATGGGTGTAAGGCACCACCATCAAATGTCCGCTGGCATACGGGAAACGATTAAGAATCACAAAAGCCAGCTCGCCGCGGTAAAGAATCAGGTTGTCGGGACAGTCTTGTTGTTCCAGAGCGGCGCAAAACACACAGGCATTACTCGGGCTGTTATTTTGAATGTATTTCATTCGCCAGGGGGTAAATAAACGTTTCATATAAACCCTTCAAAGGAATTTTAGTTTTTATCTGCCAGGCTGTCCGACTCAGTCGGCGGATTGAGCGGCAGTTCAACCTGAAACGTGGCGCCTTTGCCCGTCTCCGATTCAATTTGAAGGCGGCCCGATAATTTTTCAACGGCGGCGCGAACAATGGCCAGCCCCAACCCGGTGCCAACCGAATCATCCGCAATATTGCTGCCGCGGTAAAACTTTTCAAAAATGTGGGCTTGTTCGGCCGGCAAAACGCCAATACCGCTGTCACTGACTCTGATTAAAAAAAATTCATCTTTAAGATCACAGGTAATCTTTATTGTACCGCTTTCCGGTGTGTATTTAATTGCATTTTCAATCAAGCGGAAAAATATTTGTTTAACATATTCGACGTTGGCCGTTATTAAGGGTAAAGAGTCGTCGGCAACCAGCGAGATTTCCTGGTTCTTCTGCGAAGATTGATTGTTTAAGCTCTCCAATATGGCTTGGATTACCTGTTTAATATCCACCTGTTCTTTAACCAGGTCCAAACCGGCTTCAATTCGTCCCAGTTGCAGCAAATCATCCACCAGGGTGGTGATGTTATGTACGCTGATTTTTACCCGGCGAATAAAATCGCGTTGTAAATCGTTTAATGTTCCGGCGCGTTCGAGCAGGTCAACATAACCGAGAATGGCCGTTAATGGGGAACGTAAATCGTGTGAAACCGTGCTGACAAATTCGCTTTTTGCCCGGTCCAGTCTTTTTAAGGGTGTGATATCGTGCAGAGTGATCACCTGACCCACTTCAGGAATGGATGTAATCTGCACATTGTAAAACATGTTTTTTGCGAGTGCGAGTTCGAGCCAGCCGTTTGAGGCGTTTTTATAATCATCAATCAAGGCCGTCATTCCCGGAATGGCGCCAAAAACATCGTCAAACGTAGAGCCCGACCAATCTTCTTTAACCTTAAACATGCGCCTCGCCACCGGATTTACCAACAACAAATCTCGCTGTTCATTAACGACAATCACGCCGTCTTGAATATGAGACACAATGGTTTCCAACTGGTTGCGTTGAGTAATGGTGCCGGTATATAAACCGGCATTGTGAATGGCAATCACGGCATATTCCGCCAGAGCTTCCAACAGTTTTAAGTCACGATCTTTAAACGAAATTTGATCGGTGCGATTATCCACACCCAGCACACCGATGACTTTATCGTTTAACCGCAGGGGAACATAAATCAGGTTACTGACCAGATATGAAGTCACAATTTTTTGTGGAGAATGTTCGTCCAGCATAATCGGGTCGCCGCGCCGCACCACCAGGCCGGCCAGTGAATCGCTGACCCGCAGCCGGAAGGTTTGCACAAACTGGTCGTTAAAATTAAGCGCCGCGCGCATGTACAACTCGCCGCTGTCTTCATCCACCAGCATCAGGCTGCCTTCCTGGGCATTGGTTAAAGCCACAGCCGCCTTGACCACCTCTACAAAAATCGTATCCACTTCCAGCGAGCTGATCATGGAGCGCCCCAATTGGGTCAGGATCTCCAGTTCATCCAGACGGCTTTGCAAACTGGCGGTTGTGCGCCGTGTTTCCTGGGTGATGTGTTCCCGGCGCAAACGCGCCCTTCTAAGATGTTCTTTAACCAGTTCGACAAATTCCTGTGAGCGCACCGGCAAAGTGACACAATCACATGCACCGGCATGCAGCGCCTCTTTTAATATATTCAGATCGTCTTTTTGAAGCACCAGCAGAATGGGCGTGGCCGGTAAAACACGCAAAGCCCTGCCGATTAATTCATGAGTGCTTGTCTCCCCCTGATGTTCATCCACCATAATCATATCCGGTTTAAGCGCCCGGGCCAGTTGTTCAAGCTGGGTGAGGTCTGTTACCTGGGCTGTGACGTAACCGGAAAGAGATAAGACCTGCCCGACGGCTTTCTCGATTTGAGGATTGGAAAAAATAAAGAGAATGTGGTTTTCAGCCGGCGGCATAATGGGTCACTTTTTGAGAGGTTTAACCGCGGGAGCGGAATCGGACCGGGAAAAACGTAAAACATCAATCATCTCACCCAACTGGTGAAACTGATTACGTAAAATAACCATCTCCTTTTTTTGAGCTTCTGAAAGGAATCCCCCCGGCGCTTTGGCAAGGCGTTCAAGTGCAACCCGCGATGTTTCACACCAGATTGCCAGATCTTCGCGCAGGCGAAAAGTTTGTTCGTCGCTCCCCGGCTGCCGGCCCGATTGGGCCTGCTCCACCTGGGCTTGCAGGCTCTGTGCGCGCTGCTCAACAGCGCGAAACAGGCGCGCATTCACCAGCGATATCGAAGCGTAATCTGACAGGGCATCCAACAGGTTTTTTTCGGTTTCGCCAAAAGCCTGTCCTTTTTTGCGCATGACGCATAACAGACCGATCACCTGCTTTTGCACCTTTACCGGCACGATCTGGGCAGCTTCGCCCAGTGATGAAATTTTAAACCGGCGCAGCGCCTCGCCGTGAATGGAGAGCGCCTCGCCCGACATGGCGACCAGTGAAGAAACGCCGTCGTCCCAGGGCTGGTTGATATACTGTGCCAGAGAAGCCGGCAAAGCACGTTGCGCCGCCAGGTAAAAAGGCTGTTTTACATCTTCGCGCAGCAGCAGCCAACCCAGGTCGGCGCGCGTCAGGCGGGCGGCGCTTTCAAGAATTTTTTCAAACAGGAGCGATTGATCGGTAATCGAGGTGACGGCTTTACCCACGGCGAAAAGCGTATTTTGCTCCGCAATACGCGCCTGTAGCTGGCGGTTGGTTTGATAAAGCTCTTCAGAAAGGCGTTCACGTTCGCGGCGTTCGCTGATCTGGCGGGTTACACGTTCGACCACACTGATAATTTCAGCTTCGCGCGCCGGGATCATTAAATAATCGGCAGCCCCCAGGCGAAAAGCCTGAATGACATCGTTTTCCAAACCTTTGGCGGCCATGACCACCAGGGGAATCTCGACCCCTTGCGCTTTTAAGGCGACAATCAAGTCTTTGCCGCTTAAAACAGACAGGTTCAGGTTGATGATCATCAAATCGGGCGCCCATTGAAGCACCCGCGTAATGGCAGAATCCACGTCGGCCACCGCCTGAGTGGGGTAACCGTTGGCTTCAAGAATATGGTGGCTTATCTGGTCGCGCTGAAACGGATCACTTTCAACCACCAGGATACGTTCTTTTGGATTATTGACCATTATTAAATCTCATCTATACCTGAAACAATTAATCGGACTAAATTTATATTACTACAAAATCGAGCGCGCTACTCCAAAAACCTTAATAGCATTATGTGAATTATATAAGAAAAATCTAAAAATTGTGTAAGACCCGTGCATTCACTCTTGACTTCCATACTGGCAAAAGAATAAAATGATGCTATGGAATATCAAGATTACTACAAAACTCTCGGCGTTGACCGCAACGCTACTCCAGAAGAAATTAAACGCGCCTATCGCAAATTGGCCATGAAATATCACCCCGACCGCAATCAGGGTGATCAAGAAGCTGAAGAGAAATTTAAGCAAATTAACGAAGCCAACGATGTACTCAGCGACAGCCAAAAACGGGCGCGTTATGATCAATTGGGTGCCTCGTACCAACAGTGGCAGCAGGCCGGCGGTGGACGGGGTAATTTTAGATGGGAAGATTGGTTTGCCCAATCGGCCGGCGGTAACGGCGGAACGCGTGTCGAAGTCGGCGATTTTAATGATTTTATGGGCGGCACCGGTTTTTCCGATTTCTTTAACATGATATTTGGCGGAATGTCAGGCATGGGCGGCAGCGGCATGGGTGGCCACGTGCGCACCCAAACGCGCGCCGGCGCGCGCCAGCGCCCAACGGCGGTCGAACAGCCTATCCGCATTTCCTTGATGGAAGCCTATCACGGCACCGAACGCACCTTATCGGTGGACAATAAACGCCTGCAAGTTAAAATCCCGGCAGGCGCTAAAACCGGAACCAAAGTACGGATGGCCGGGGCCATGTCCTCCGGCGCTTACCAACAAGATATTTATCTGGTCGTTGAAGTGGACCCCGATCCGCGTTACGAACGCGACGGGAATGATTTATATACGGATGTAAATATTGATCTGTATACGGCTGTATTGGGGGGGAGTGTTCCGGTACAGACACCCGGTGGGCAGGTTACGCTTACCATTCCGGCCGGCACCCAGCCCGGGCAGAAAATTCGCCTGGCAGGGCGCGGCATGCCGCACCTGCGCAGCCCGCAGACCTTTGGTGATCTTTACGTTCGAATTAAAGTCAGCTTACCTCGCCAACTCAACGACAAACAACGCGGCCTGTTTGAACAGCTCAAACAGATTCAGTAACGTTTAACCGGTAGTTGTACTGGAGGTACAAATGAAAAAATACGCACCTGTATGGGTCTTAGTGGTATTGCTTTTCACGGCGTTAAGCTGCCAGACTCCCACGTATTTTCGCTCCTTGACCAATTCTACCGCGGTGCCTACAGCCGCGATTTTCCAGCAAGCCCCACAGGAAAATAATGTTAACCCGCCTTCAGCCGCTGCACAAAATGGAATGCCCGGCGGCGTCAATGACCTTTCCGGGTTGTATGAACGCGTCAGCCCCGGTGTCGTTTCAATTCAAGTGTTAACCAGCGACAGCGGAGGACAGGGTTCGGGTTTTGTTTATGACAACAGCGGTTATATCATCACCAATGAACACGTGGTTGAGGGCGCTCAGGAGGTTTATGTTAATTTCTCCAGCGGCTTAAAAGTGCATGGTAATGTGGTAGCCGAAGACCCCGATTCTGACCTGGCCGTGATTAAGGTTGAGGTCAATTCCGCAGATTTGGCTCCCGTGATTCTGGGTGATTCAGACCAGGTAAAGGTGGGACAGACTGTGGTTGCCATTGGCAACCCTTATGGTTTAAGCGGCACCATGACCGAGGGCATCGTCTCGGCTAAAGGCCGTACGCTCGATTCCTTACGTCTTTCAAACACGGGCAACCCGTACAGTTCCGGCGATATCATTCAGACCGATGCATCGATTAACCCCGGCAATAGCGGCGGTCCGTTGTTGAACCTGGCCGGCGAGGTAATTGGCATCAACCGCGCCATTCGCACCAGCGGCACTTCCATCAGCGGCGATCCGGTTAATACCGGCATCGGTTTTGCCATTCCCATCAATATCGTTAAAAAGGTGGTGCCCGTGTTAATTCAGGAGGGACATTATGATTATCCCTACCTGGGGGTTACCGCCCGCGAAGAATTGATTTTGCCCGAGATTGAAGCGTTGGACCTGCCGCGTACAACCGGAGCTTACATTGTGGACGTGGCTGCCGGCGGCCCGGCCGACCGGGCCGGATTAAGATCCGGTAAAACCCGTACTTCAATCAGTGGTTTACTTGCCGGCGGCGATTTAATCATCGCTGTTGATCAACACCCGGTGAATGTTTTTGGCGACCTGTTGGGATATCTTTTATCCCACAAATCACCGGGAGATACCATCACCATCACCATTATTCGGGATGGACAACAACAAGATGTGGAGGTGACCCTGGACAAAAGAGAATGATTGAGAAAAAGAATGCCTGTTTGTGGTTTATTAATGGATTAACAGGCCAATAGCTAAATAAGATAGACAAGGAGGTTACAATGCTGGCTGAGAGTGACCTGCGAGAGCTGGTAGCTTTTACAACCGGGAATGACCCCGTGTTAAGTGTTTACTTAAATACTGAGCCATCAAGTGGTAATAGTGATGTCTGCAAGCTGCGCTTGCGAAATATGCTCAAAACCATTAACCTTCCTGAGGATGTCAGCGCGATAGAGCGCTACGTGAACCTCGAATACAACTGGTCGGGCCATAGTCTGGCAATTTTCTCCAGTACGCCACGAAAGTTTTTCAGGGTCTATTCCCTGGCTTTACCCGTACGTGAGGCGTACCATGTTGGAGACCGGCCCAGTATTCAACCCCTGGTAGATTTATTTGACAATTATGGTGGTTATGGTGTTGCCCTGGTAGATAAACAAGGGGCAAGGTTGTTTTATTTCCATATCGGTGAACTGCGCGAGCAGGAGGCAGTGGAAGGAGATGCGGTAAAACATACCAAAGCCGGAGGGGCATCCAGCCTGACCGGCAGGCGCGGCGGTGTGGCCGGGCAAAAAAATACAGAGGATGAAATCATCGAGCGCAACATGCGTGAAGCAGCCGAAACAGCCATACGATTTTTTGAAGAAAAACGCGTGCGCCGCATTGTGTTGGGCGGCACTGAGGATAACGTGGCCCTGTTTCGCGCCATGCTGCCCAAAGCCTGGCAGAGTCTGGTGATCGGCTCTTTTGCCGCGGCCAGTAATGCAGGTCAGAGTGAAATCTTGCAGCGCACACTGCAAATTGGCCTGGAAGCCGAAAAATTTAAAGAAAGCGGCCTGGTAAACACACTTTTAACCCGTGCTGCCAAAAAAGAAGGGGCCGTGATCGGCCTGGAGGAAACCTTGCAGGCCATCAACGCCAGGCGCGTGCAGTCGTTGATGCTGGCTGAAGATTTTCGCACCTCCGGTTACCGCTGTGATTCTTGCGGCTGGTTAACCAGCAAACCCCAGCAGACGTGCAGCGAATGCCAGGGACAGATTTTTAAATACCCCGATGTCGTTGAACTGGCCATCAGCGAAGTGATGCACAACGGCGGGCAGGTTGAAATTACGCACGCCCACAAGGAATTCAGTAATGCCGGCAGTATTGGCGCCATGCTGCGTTATTAAACTTCGGCGCGTTTAATGCCATCTAAAACAATGAGGAACGGAAAACAAACCCGTTCCTCATTGTTTTTATGTATGGCTGCAACAAACCGGAGGTTAAACCCGTGATTAATAAGGTTCCCTGTCCGGTTGTTTTAAGGCGCTTTCAATTAATGGATTAAAACGTTCATAATGGAAGGTTTCGGCCAGGGCCAATCCCACAGCGCGCCCGGCTTCGCTGGCCTGGCGGCGCATGCCCCAACGAAAGATGGCGGTCGGGTCGGTGGCTTCAGGGCCGATTTTATTTTGAAAATTAATCCCCGCCATACCCGCCTGGCGGAAGATATCTTCCATCAGAAATGCAATCTGGCTTTTATGCTCCAAAAGGGCTTTAATCTTACCTTCGAACGTGGCTTCAATATCCACCACTTCGTTAACGCGCCTCGGATTTTGCGTGTAGAAATATTTTTCAGTTACATAATGCGGCTGCAATCCCTCGTCAAAATGATCGGGATGCACCGCGGTCAGATAGGAGAAATTAACCGCTTCATAAGCCGCCCAGGCCACCGCCCGGTGGTCGGGATGGGCTTCATCCAGGTTGTATGGGTCTTCGCTAACCAGCACATCGGGATGATACAGACGAATGTAATAAATCAAACGTTCGCGCAGATAACCGCGAGGTAATAAATCCAGTTCAAAATCGGTCAGGTCGAGCATCACCGGCGGCTCCACCCCCAGAGAAAGGCAGGCGCGGTGCGCCTCTTCATAACGCACCGCGGCCAGATCTTCACCTGCCAGGCTAAACGACCCTTTACTGCCATCACTGATGATCACAATTACCACCCGGGCGCCTTCTTCCACAAAACGCAACAAGGTACCGCCCGCATGGAACTCTGCATCGTCAGGGTGAGGAGCAAAAACCAGAACCGTTTTAGCCATAAGTATCTCCTTTTGTGGATGGGCGAGGATATACCTCTCTTTAATTTTATACCCAAAATGGGTAAAGTACCTAATTTGGGCGCTTTACCCATACCGGGCACTTTACCCATTCTGGGCACTTTACCCATACCGGGCACTTTACCCATTTGGGGTACGGATATCCTATACTATTTTACAGCCACATCCACATAAGAACTATACTCATTTCCGTCCATATCTTCTGCCAATAACCCGACCACATACGCACCGCTGGGAGCGTCAATTTCTTCCCAGGTAATGGGTTTGCTGCCGATCTTAATCGTTTCACCTTCGTAATGGTTGATTTCAACTTCACCCTTGTCGTTTTCTTCAATCCAACGCTGCAAAAGCGTCAGGCTGTCTCCCTTTTGGGGGCTGATTTCACGCTGCGGCCCCGTATCGGTCATACCTGAAAAACCGACAATGCGGGTTAACTTGCCGTCGCCATTAAAATACAGGCGGGCATAATGCTGCGAGCCACTGTCGGCAAAGGTATAAATGGCGTCGGTGGTATAGATGGTGTTTTCCAGGTCGGCAGCGTAAACCTGGGGTTCCAGCAGGGCGGCGGCGGTTGTTTTGCCATTGCTGATGGCAAACTGCACCGGGTACCAATCGATTTCAACTTCCACCGGGCGATCTTCACCCCAATCGGGATAAACAACTCCATCCACGTCGCGGGTATCATCCGAATCGATATAATCAATATCCAGAACCTGAATGGCGCCGCTTTCATCATCGATATAACCGGTAAAAAGATATAAATACGCCAGGTTTTCGCCATGCACGTAACTGGTGAGGGTGGTGACTTCATCCATTTTGATGCTGTCATCAGACAAACTGATATCATCCATGGTCAATTTTTCGGCGCCCGGTCCGCTGACTTCATCGGCGCTGACCGGCTGGCTGTTTTGTTGCAAGGGTTGGCCGGTATAGTGAAAGTTTAAGAAGCCCGGCCAGAGCGATTCGCGGCTAAAACGATCGGCTACATTAATATAGGTGTTGTAATCGGTGCCGTCGCCTTTAAACAGGTTGGAATTGGGAAAATAAATGGTTACCCCGCTGGCGCCTTTTTTATCGGAGCCATGTCTTTCCTGAATAACGGTATCCTTAATGGCTGCGCGCACTTTATCCGACGCACCGGAAACTTTGGGGCTGGTGCTTTCATTTTTGATTAATTTGGCAAAATGCCCCAGATCGATATAAGGCGAGGGTTCATCGTCGCCGTAAACACTTTCAAAAGATTGGGTATGGGAGCGGGCGCGCGCTACCACTTTCTGGTTGATGTCGCTCATGGCCTGTGCCAGTTCATCCAGAGAGGATAACAAAGCTGGCACTTTGGTTAAGTCGTATGCTGCCAGGGTGATCGGTTTGCTTTCTTCCCTGACCACTTCGGCGGCGCTGAGTTCATCGGAAGTGTCATAATATTCTTCCACATAACTGGCGCGGCGTTCATCATCCACAATAATGGTATCCTCATTAATATAGGTGGAGACAATCTTTTTGGCCAGGGTAGACCCATCCATATCGTCGGGTTTGGCGACCAGTTGTTTCAAAAAGCCTGCATAAGCCCAACCCAGGCCGGGTTCGGTTTCCTGCGACAACACGGCATAATGGGCATAAGGCTGCAAAACGGAGAGCACTTCCAACTGTCCCATTAAACAGGCGTCCATGCCAATTAATTCGAACTGTTTAACGCCGGTCTGGTTTTGAATCTCGGCCAGTGCGTCATCAAACTCAGACAGGTAAATCATGTCGCCGAAACCATCGATTAACTCATTTTTACTGTCGCTTTTACTGTCGCCGTCGCTAAACCCGCCCGGCCAACCCGATCCGTGATCGGAAAGAATTAAGACATATTTATCCGCCGGGTAATTTTTGACTCCCCAGTCAACAAAATCAATCAGGGTCTGGCTGTCTGCCATGTTAACTTCACCCAGGTCTTGCACTTCTTCCGAGTTAAGGTGTTCAAGGTCGTCGTCCTGCGTCACAAAAAAACGTTTGGCGCCCTTCCAGTTGCCGTCCCCTTTAAACCCGCCCTTATAACGGTCAATCTGTGAAACAATGGCCACTTCATCGCTGGAGCCAACCAGTTCGGCTTCGTTGAGGTCGGTGAAAATATCCTCTTCGAGAATTTCATCATCGGCATCCTGGTATAACAAAACCGTCCACTTGTAAACATTATCAGATGTTTTTGCCGGTGAAACGGTCGACAAATTTGGGTTTTCATCGGCAGGAACGTTTTCTGCTGCGGCAGGTTGTGATTCTCCGGCCGTATCAGTTTCCGCATCACAGGCGGTAAACAAACCGCCTGTAAAAGAAAAGATAACTAAAAAACTCAACAACTTAAAAACCAGATGGCGCATATTTAAGTCCCTCATATCAATAATTTTCTTGCGGAATTTCAAATAAAGTAAAGGAGCAAGGAATTCAGCTTTTCTATTATAGCCAATCCTTTTTTAAAACAGGCTTACACAACCGTAAGGTGAAATTTTCTGTTTTTTATCCAGATCACCCGATTGAGTTAAGCCTTTAATCTCGCTACAATATTATTATCAAATACGCCGCACAACAGGGGAAAGTAAAGGAGGACGGATTATTATGCGTAATAAAAGTATCTCAATAGGGTCTGTATTAATTGGTATATTGTTTGTTTCACTGGCCTGCTCCATGCCTTTTTCCGGTCAAAGCAGTTCCGATGTAAAAATGACCGAGTCGGCATTAAATTTCCAGGGAACTGCCCTGGCATTAAGAGCCCAGCAGGCAACTTTGGATGCCGCATTAAACAATAAAAACGAGCCTGTTTCTCAACCGACCGAAGCGCCTCCTCCAGTTACTGCCACTCCGCTGCCGCCCACCGAAGAGCCTACTGAAAAACCCACCGATGCCCCGCCCACACCCGAACCAACCCTGGATATAAAAACCCGGATTAAGAAGGCCAATGTCGCCATTTTTGAAGATATCTGGGGGTATTCCGGTCTGAGCGGCAACCGGCGTGTCAGCATGGCCGTTGATCATATGGGTTTTTCCGGCGGCAAAGTGATTAATACCGGTGATGCTTATGGCACGTTTAAAGAACTGCTTACCGGTTCAACCAAATGGGATTTAATCGTCGTGTCCGCCGAGTCACGAGAAGGCATGAAAGGCGAATTTTGGGATTATATTGAAGACCAGGTCCGGCGCGGCGCGGGGCTGGTGGCCGAGGTTTATAACCTGGATAATATTGGCGGCGGACGAATTTCAAACCTGCTGCAGGAATGCGGTGTCGGTGTGCAAAGCGACTGGTACCGCCAGGACAACTACGACCAGTTGGATTATTCCATTTTGCTTTTACAGCCCGATCACCCCATTTTTAATACACCCAACAGCGGCATTTCCCTGGTAACTCCCAATATTTACTGGGTTGGGGATGCCGGCGACCTGCTGCGCCTGAAAAGCAGCGGCGACGCGCAGATGCTGGCCGGGCTTTATCAGGGTCATAAATCCGACTATGGCGTGCTTGCAAGCTGCATGCAGGAGCGGGTTATTTTTCAGACCTTTGGCACGCACGATTACCGCCAGGATCAAACTGTGCCGCTCTGGGAAAATATGATGACTTATGCACTCACCAACCATTTTAAATATATGGATGAGCAAAAATAAAACAAACGGTTCGACTGCCGGATACATGTTAACCGCAGGATTTTCACCCGGCCGGGGTGCCTTATCAGGTCCCGGCCGGATGTTTTAGATGAGGGAGTCTGTTGAAGCCGGTTTTGCTTCCGCACATTCTGGCGGCTCTACATGCAACCATCAACTACACCAGAGTGCCCGTCAGCGTGGTCTTGGCGGTAGTTTTGCCTGAAATCATTGTTTTGTTATCGATAATCAATTGATCCTGTTTAAATGAACAGGCGCTGACGCTGCAAGTGATATTATCCAGGGGCAACTCACTGTTAATAAAAGTGGTTTCATCCTGCCAATATCCCTTCACCGCCACAATATTGGAGGAATACAGGCCGTTATTAATATCGTTCAGGCGATAAACGTCGTCCAATCCGCCGTGAAACGTAAGGCCGCCGGCTGCGGTATTAACCTGATAATCATATTCGGCGCTGTGATTAAAAGTGAAACTGATGCGGGTTTGATCGGGGAAAACAAAAGTTTTACCCGACAGTTTACGGGCTATTTCAGGCAGGGGCGTCACCGCTTTTGAAGTAACTTTTGAGATACGGTCCAGCCAATCCTGCAAATTTTGATAGGCCTTGGGGGCTTCAGGCAGGGGAAAAGTTTGTTTAACGCCGGGAATGATAAAATCGCGCATCAACTTGTAAGGACTGTCAAAAACATCGTCGTCAAAACCTCCCGTAAATACGGCAACCAGGTTTAAGGCCGGCACTACAAAAATGAATTGCCCGCCGTAACCGTGCGCCGCATAACCATCAAATGAATTCATCCACCACAGGCAGGCATAACCGTCCTGCTCGGCCGCGTTGATCTGCACCCCGCGCGTTTCGATTTGTTTTTGGGTTGATTGATTTACCCACTGCTGCGGAATGATTTGTTTGCCGTTCCAGAGCCCCCGGTTGAGGTAAAGATATCCCAGCCTGGCCATGTCTGATGGTTTTAGACGCAGCCAGGAATTGCCAAAAGTAATTCCGTTTTGATCTGAAAGCCAGTCGTAACCGGTGATGCCCAGGGGTTTAAAC
The DNA here is from genome assembly GCA_021287005.1 of Anaerolineae bacterium. Taxonomy (GTDB): domain Bacteria; phylum Chloroflexota; class Anaerolineae; order Anaerolineales; family Anaerolineaceae; genus JAJTBH01. The sequence continues at coordinate 3,519 of JAJTBH010000040.1, read as the reverse complement.
AGTTTTTCAGCCGCATATTCGGCGGCGGTTTTGCCCGTGGTTTGCTGCAAGATCGCCGAAAGGGTGTGCGGCGCTCCGGAGGTATATAAAAACGTACTGCCCGGCTCATATAAGATGGGATTCACCGGATTTCCCAGAAACTTTTCGACCCAGTCCACCGGAGGCGACTGATAGGGATTGGGCGAAACCTGAAAGGCGTGTCCGCTTGTCATGCTTAGCAGGTGTTTGATCTTTAATTTATCCAGGTTTTTATCGGGGTTTAACTTCTTGATTTGCGGGAAATAATCGATCACTTTTTGCTCGACGTTTTTAATAAAACCTTCATCAATGCTTATGCCGATCAACGCGGAAAGTATGCTTTTGGTGGTCGAAAAAAGGATGTGATCATGCGCTCTGGTGACCGGCGCAAAATAAGCCTCGCTTACCAGTGTGCCGTTGCGAATTAATAAAAAACTGTGGACATAAGGGGATCCCGCGTGGATTTGTTCCAACATGGCAGCTATGGCGCTTGAATCAATGCCCTGTGCTTCGGGGGTGGAAGTGCGCCAGGAATCACCGGGAAAATAGGCGGCATGCAGTTCGCGACCAGGCAGAGTGAGCGGGTTCATGCCAATGCATGCCAGGCCGGCGGCCGTCAGCCCGCTTAACTGCAAAAACCGGCGGCGCGATAAATATTTTGAATCTTTGAGAGACGGATTGGTATGCATATAAACCCCTTTAAAAACCCGTTAATGTTATATTTCTGTTTTTAAATTATACGCGTCAAACGAAAAAATGCCCCTGTTATATGACCCGAATGGGTGATCTTGGATTTCCATTTCTCGACAAGTGATATACTTCATGTTAAAATAAATTAATTATCCCTACATTTGTACCCAAGTTAGTTAGGAGGAGAAGCATGAAACGTTTGTTTTCAGTTTTAAGTGTTGTTATTGCAATGGGGATGTTACTGTCTGCCTGCGCTCCCGCGGCTTCCAATAAAGTGCGCGTTGTCACCGACGCCACCTGGCCGCCCTTTGAAATGCTGGACGAAAAGACCAAGGAAATTCAGGGTCTGGATATGGACATCATGAAAGCCATTGCTGCCGACCAGGGTTTTGAAGTTGAATTCATCAACGTTCCTTTTGATTCTGCTTTGGCCGGTCTCTCTCAATGCCAGTATGATGCTGGTATTTCCGCCATCACCATCACCGAAGAACGCAAGAAGACTATGGCCTTCTCAGACCCCTATTTTGAGGCCGGTCAGATTGTTACCGTCAACGCTGCCAATACCGCCATCAATAGCGTGGATGACCTGAAAGGCAAGAAGGTCGGCGCTCAGATCGGCACCACCGGCGCCATTGAAGCCAACAAAATTGAAGGCGTTCAGTTTACCGGTTATGACACCATCGATCCCGCTTTCCTGGCTGTGATGAGCAATCAGATTGACGCCGTGATTGCCGACAACCCGCTGGCCCTCGGTTATGTCTCCAAAAACACCGACAAACTCAAGACCGTTGGCAAAATCTTCACCGAAGAAAATTATGGCATCGCCGTCTGCCCCAAAAACACCGAATTGTTAGCCAAGATTAACAAAGGTCTGGCCAACGTCAAAGCCGCCGGAAAAATTGAAGAACTCTCCAAGACCTGGATGAGCAAATAATCAATTTGTAATAAAAAGCATAAAATCCCCGCCAGAAATGACGGGGATTTTTTATTTGTTGTTATTGGTATGCTGGATTGGTTTTAAGATATTAGAAACGCAGTGAAAGGCAGCTTAGGCCGCCATCCATCTTTTGATATTCCGACATATCCAGCGGCAGAGGTTTAAAACCCAGGCGGGTTAATTCGGCCTGAAGTTTGGGGTAACCGGTGGGCATGATAACATAATCGTTAATCCGCACGCAGTTGGCGGCATAAGCTTCGGTCTCATCCACCAGCACAATCTTGTATCCTTTAAATTCGGGGCGATCGGCCAGAGACCTAATTAATACCAGGGTATTTTCACCGATATAGGCGATGCCGCTTTTGAGGTGTAAGATGCCAGAAACGCCCAGAATGGACACAAAACTGGAGGTATAACCTTCTTCGGCCAGGAAAGCGGCCAGTTGACGCCCGCCTTCTTCATTGGTGCGTTCGGAAATGCCGATAAAAAAGTGCGAACCGGCCTCACAGATATCTCCGCCATCCAATGTGCCGGGGGCCGTGATGCGGTGGAATTTGCTGTAGAATTTCTCAAGGACAGGCTGCATGGCGGCCACTTCACCTTTGCGGCTGTCGGCGCCGGGGTTGGTTAAGATGGCGCTGTTGGGGGTTAACACGGCCACATCTTCAACAAAGGTTGAATCGGGGTGATTTAAGTCGGCCTCCAACAGGGTCACTTCTAAGCCGCATTGTTTTAAGCCAGCCAGATAAGCCTGGTGTTGTTTTAAAGTGAGCGCGTAATCGGGTGTTCCCAGCTCGGAAGTGGTAAGGCCGTCGGCAAAATTTGTTCCGGGAGTACGCGATATGGCTTTGCTGAATTTCATAAAACAGGTCCTTATTTAATGTAAAACTTTACTCAAGAAGGCTTTGGTGCGTTCCTGGCTGGGATTTGAGAAAAGCACATCCGGAGGAGCTTCTTCCACAATCTGGCCATTATCCATCAGGATGGCGCGATTGGCGGCGGCGCGGGCAAAACCCATTTCGTGTGAAACCACCACCATGGTCATACCTTCTTTAGCCAGGTTGAGCATAACATCCAACACTTCCTGAATCATTTCGGGGTCGAGCGCGCTGGTGGGTTCGTCAAAGAGCATGATTTTCGGGTTCATCGCCAGGGCGCGGGCAATGGCCACACGCTGCTGCTGACCGCCCGAAAGCTGAATGGGATATGAATTTTCTTTGGATGAAATGCCCACCTTGTCCAGCAGGTCGCGGGCGATTTTGAAAGCCTCGTTGTGGTTGCGTTTGCGCACCACCTTTTGCGCCAGAAGAAGATTATCCAGAACGGTCAGGTGCGGGAAGAGGTTAAATTGCTGAAACACCATGCCAACCTCGGTGCGCACGGCATTGATGTTTTTGGCGCTGTTAAGCGGAATGCCGTCGACCACGATCAAACCGCGATCGTATTCTTCAAGGCGGTTGATGCAGCGCAGCAATGTGGATTTTCCGGAACCGGATGGGCCGATGATAACCACCACTTCACCGGAGTTGATATCCAGGTTGACCCCTTGCAAAGCATGAACGCCAACACTGCTGAATACTTTGTGGACATTTTCAATATGAATAATAGGGTCCATGATTTACCTCTCGTGGCGGTTTCTCTGTTCCATAAAATAGACAATTCTGGCAGTGAAGAGGGTCATCACCAGATACAACAAACCTACCATAACCCAGGTTTCAATGGGATTGAAATGGGTGGACATAAATTCACGTCCACGCCGTGTCAGGTCGGCCACGCCCACCACGCTGATCAAGGATGAGTCTTTCCACAGTGCAATAAACTCATTGCCGACCGGCGGCAGAATGATGCGAATGGCCTGGGGTAAAATGACATAA
>JAJTBH010000039.1 GCA_021287005.1 Anaerolineae bacterium | reverse complement strand
GAGCACGTCGGCGTTTTCAATCACATCGGCCACGTCGTTGGTTTCGCGCACTTCCACGTTGCGGTCAATCAGGTCGTTCATCAACGAGAGCGGCAGGCGCAGAATATCGGGAGAGACCAGGCGAATGCTGATGTTGTAGTGCGAGAGCAGTTTAATCAGCGAGTGCACCGTGCGGCCGTTGCGCAGATCGCCGACCATGGCGATTTTAAGTTCGTCGATGCGGCCCAGTTCTTCCTGAATGGTAAACAGGTCCAGCAGGGCCTGGGTGGGGTGTTCACCGGCGCCATCGCCGGCGTTTAAGACCGGGATGTCGGCGTAATCGGCGGCCACCTGAGCGGAGCCGATTTCAGGGTGGCGCAGCACGATGGCATCCGAATATTGTTCCAGGGTTCGGATGGTATCCGGCAGGCTTTCGCCTTTGGCGACGGATGAAAACTGCACACCCTGGGTGATCGGAATAACCGAGCCGCCCAGGCGTTCCATGGCGGCGATGAAGGAAGCGCTGGTACGTGTGCTGGGTTCGTAAAAGAGGCAGGAGAGAATGTTGCCGTGCAGCAAATCGCAGGCGCCGACCGTCTCAACCATCTTGCGCATTTCATCGGCGCGGGCAAAGATGTAATCGAGGTTTTCGCGTTTAAACTGGTTAACCGAAATAATATCCTGTCCGGCCAACTCGCTTTTTACAGACGGTTTCTGCGGCATGCTGTCGAAGTCAAATAATTTGGGTAATTTTACGTAGTCCATTCTTTCTCCTTATACTTTTCTCGGTTTAAGATTTATCTCACAATGTCGAATTGTCAGTTATTGTGTAACAATTAATCCGTTTTCAAAAACGGTCTTTCCACGCAGTACCACACGTTGGATCTTTCCCTGAACCGTTTGACCGGCAAAGGGTGTCCAACCGCATTTGGTATACAGGCCTTCATTTTTGATTTCGTACCGCTGGTTTTCATTCACCTCAACCCAGGTCTCGGCTTGTTCGGGCAGGTTATAAATCCGGCGTGGATTGTCGTGCATCAGCGCTTTGAGCCGTTCCAGGCTGAGCCTGTTTTCGGTCACGGCATTAAACATCAACGGCAGGGATGTTTCCAGGCCGGGAATGCCGGGCGGTGTTTTTTCGCCTATTTTTTCGGCGAGTGTATGCGGGGCATGGTCGGTAGCGATGCAGTCCACGGTATCATTAATATGATCCCAGAGGGCTTTCACATCCTTGCTTCGCCCCAGCACCGGGCGCATATCACCCAGGGGGCCAAGGCGGGGCAGGTCTTCCTCGGAGAGGAAGAGATGGTGCGGCGTAACCTCACAGGTCACGGGCAGACCGCGGTTTTTGGCGGCGGCGATTAATTCGATTTCTTCCTTGCGGCTGACGTGGCAGAAGTGCACCGGTCTAAAAAAAATGGCTGCCAGCGCAACGCCGACAGCCATTGAATTTTTTTCCGCATGAAAGGCAATCATTTTACCTTCCGGCCATTTCTGGAAGATGGATAATAAAGCTTCCAGACCCTCGACTCTCAATGGACCAAATGTCTGATCCATATAAACCTTTAACCCCACGCAATGTTGTGCCAGTTCGGGCAACTGGTCGATGTGATCGCCGGACGCGCCGCCGAAGAAAAACACATCACACAACGCTTCACGCTGCGCCTGGGCGTTAATCGCTTCGACGCGTTCGGGAAGCACGAGGGGAGGGTTGGTGTTGGGCATTGCCAGGATGGTGGTGAAACCGCCGGCCAGCGCTGCTGCGCTGCCGGTGTGCAGGTCTTCTTTGTGTTCCCCACCGGGCACACGCAGATGCACATGTGTATCAACTAATCCGGGTAATTTGATCATTTTGTTCCCTTCCAAATTTTCGAGGGCGAATTCTACCCTTGAATGGAAATATAGTCAAGGCAGTTGGTAAAAACTCCTTTTTTATTATAACGTGTCGTGTTTCATTTATTTATCAATCTCCGGTCGGAATGAGGAATTTTTAACTTTGCTGGGAAACTAACCGGCTAAAGGTTAAAAATCCTCGTTGATGGTGAGGATCATAAAAATTTCACCCCTTGACTTTTAAAAACATGTGCTATAATTGCGGGAATTTACGAGGCGTTCAGGTCGTCTGAACAAGTTCCTCGTGCGGTCCTGCTCACCCGGCAGGGGGGTGGGATCGGGTGTATCCGTTTTCCCCCGTTCGCGGGATTATCATAAAGGTCAGGAAAAAAATGACAGTAGCAACTTTAGCTCTCGAAGATGGCGTCGTCCTTCAGGGGACAGCTTTTGGCGCCGCCGCTGATGCGGTTTTTGAGCTGGTTTTTAATACCAGCATGACGGGTTATCAGGAAATTATGACCGACCCGTCTTACCGAGGCCAAGCCGTGGTCTTTACCGTTTCTCACATTGGCAATGTCGGTATCAATCGAGAGGATTATGAATCGTTGCGACCCCAGGTGGCTGCCGCTGTGTTGCGTTCGCTCAGTCCCCTGGTTTCAAACTGGCGCGCCGAAAACGGCCTGTCGGAATGGCTGGCAAAAAATGGCGTGCCCGGCATTTATGACGTGGATACCCGTTATCTGACGCGTAAATTACGTTCACAGGGCACGCTTAAAGCGGCCCTTTCCACCTGCGGTACAGCGCCGGAAAAGCTGCTGCAAATGGCGCGCGACTGGCCCGGCCTGGATGGGCGCGATATGGTTAAAGAGGCCAGCATCACCGAACCGCAGGTCTGGGGTAATGATGCCGGCACCGCCTGGGTGCCGCGCCTGCCGGATGCCGCCGCCGACGCGCACATCGTCATTTATGATTACGGCGCCAAACAAAACATCGAACGTCACCTGGCCTCCTGGGCCGGCAAAGTCACCATCGTGCCCGCCGGTTACACGGCCGAACAAACCCTGGCTCTCAAACCGGATGGTATCATGCTTTCCAACGGACCCGGCGACCCGGCCGGGCTGCCTTATGCGGTTGAAGCCGTGCGCGGTTTGATCCACAGCGGAGTACCCATTTTCGGCATTTGCCTGGGCCACCAGCTTATCGGCCGCGCGCTGGGCGGTTGCACCTGCCGCCTAAAATTCGGGCATCACGGCGGCAACCACCCCGTATCGTTTATCAAAGCCGGGCGGGTATTGGTGACGGCGCAAAACCATAACTATATGGTGGACCCGGCCACGCTTGACCCGCAGGAAGTGGAAGTGACCCATGTCAGCCTCAACGACGGCACCCTGGAAGGCATGCGCCTGCGCCACAAGCCGGTCTTCAGTGTGCAGTTTCACCCCGAAGCCGCTCCCGGCCCGCATGACGCCCACGATTTATTCAACCAGTTTTTTGAGATGATCAAAGCCGCCAAGGAGGGTTGCTAACATGCCCAAACGTGATGACATCCATACCATTCTGATTCCCGGTTCCGGCCCGATTGTGATCGGGCAGGCGGCCGAATTTGATTATTCCGGCACGCAGGCCATTCGCGCCCTGCGTCAGCAGGGTTACCGCATCGTGCTGGTAAATTCCAACCCGGCCACGGTTATGACCGACCCCGAACTGGCCGATGCCACCTATATTGAACCGCTCACGGTTGAAACACTGGAAGCAGTAATCGCCAAAGAAAAACCGGATGCCATGCTGCCCACGGTGGGCGGACAGACCGGCCTCAACCTGGCCCTGGCACTCTGTGAAAAAGGCATTCTGGATAAATATGGCGTCAAATTAATCGGCGCCAACCTTGAAGCGATTAAAACCGCCGAAGATCGCCACCTCTTCCGCGAGGCTTTATTGCGCGCCGGTTTGCCCGTACCGCGCGGCGGCCCGGCGTTTTCACTGGATGAAGCTTTGCAATTGGTCAAAGAGACCGCCTACCCCGTGCTGGTGCGCGCCTCTTTTGCCCTGGGCGGCAGTGGTGCGGCCTGGGTGCATTGTGAAGAACAATTGCCGGAAGCCCTGCGCAACGCGCTGGACGAATCACCCATCCGGCAGGCCTGGCTGGAAGAAAGCCTGATCGGTTGGAAAGAATACGAACTGGAAGTGATGCGCGACCGCGCCGATAATTTTGTGGTGGTCTGCCCGATTGAAAACCTCGACCCGATGGGGGTGCACACCGGCGACAGCATTACGGTTGCACCGGCCATGACCCTCACCGACCGCGAATACCAGGTGCTGCGCGACCTGGCGCGGCGGGTGATGTCGACGGTTGGCGTGGAAACCGGTGGTTCGAACGTGCAATTTGCCGTAGAGCCCAACAGCGGCCGCGTGGTGGTGATTGAGATGAACCCGCGTGTGTCACGTTCCTCGGCCCTGGCATCCAAAGCCACCGGCTTTCCGATTGCCAAAATCGCTTCTTTGCTGGCGGTGGGGTATACCCTGGATGAAATCACCAACGATATCACGCGTCAGACCCGGGCCGCCTTTGAACCTTCCATCGATTATGTCGTGGTGAAGATCCCGCGCTGGTCGTTTGAAAAATTCCGCGGCGCCGACAGCACCCTTGGCCCGCAGATGAAATCGGTGGGCGAAGCCATGGCCATTGGCGCTACCTTTGCCGAAGCCCTGCAAAAAGCGGTGCAGTCTCTGGAAATCGGTATCGACGCGTTGGACGGCACGCGCCCGGCTTTGATTAAAGCCGGTTACAAATCGGCGGCCGATGAAGGGTTAAGTGATGAACTTTTACTTAAACGCCTGGAAATCCCATCCCCTTCGCGTTTGTTTGAGACTTACTGCGCCGTGCGCCGCGGCATTTCGATCGACGCCATCCACCGTTTATCCGGCATGGATCGCTGGTTTTTACAACAATTTGTTGAGATTGCACACCTTGAAAAAGAATTAAAATACGTTGATTCTGCATCCCCCGAACTGCCCATTCTGCTGCGCCGCGCCAAACAAATGGGTTTTGCCGATTCCACCCTGGCGCGGTATCTCGCTCGTCCCGACCACCCCTTGCAGGCGGCCGACGTGCGCGGGCTGCGCAAAAAGTTGGGCATTGTACCCACCTTTCAGCGTGTGGATACCTGCGCCGCGGAATTTGAGGCTAACGCGCCTACCAGCAGGAAGATGAGGCCCAACCGACCGATCATAAAAAAGTGCTGATTCTGGGCGGCGGACCTAACCGCATCGGGCAGGGCATCGAGTTTGACTATTGCTGCTGCCAGGCGGCTTTTACCCTTTCCGAGATGGGCTATGAGATCATCATGTTAAACTGCAACCCCGAGACGGTTTCGACCGATTACGATACCTCGGACCGCCTGTATTTTGAACCGATGACTCTGGAACACGTGATGAATGTGATCGACGTGGAAAAACCGGACGGTGTGATTTTGCAGTTGGGCGGCCAGACGCCGCTCAACCTGGCCGAGGGTCTGGAAGCCGCCGGGGTGCCCATTCTGGGCACGTCGCCCCATTCCATTCGCCTGGCTGAAGACCGCGGCCTGTTTGCCAACCTTCTGGATGAACTGGATATCGCCCATCCGCAGTATGGCATGGCGTATAACATCACGGAAGGGCGCAAGGTGGCGCTTGAAGTGGGTTACCCGGTGCTGGTGCGGCCTTCGTTTATTCTGGGCGGACGCGCTATGGCGATTGTTGAAGACGAGCGCCAGTTGGAAGCCAGCTTAAACAACGCCCTCGCGGCGGGCGGCGGACAACCGGTTTTAATCGACCGTTTTATGGAAGACGCCTACGAAATCGACGTGGATGCCATTGGCGACGGTCAACAGGTGGTGGTGGGGGCCGTCATGCAGCATATCGAGGAGGCTGGCGTACATTCCGGCGATTCGGCCTGTGTGCTGCCGCCTTATAAGGTCAGCGCCTATCATTTGAATATTATCCGCGATTATACGCGCCGCATCGGCATGGCTTTGCAGGTCAAAGGATTGTTAAATGCCCAGTATGCCATTAAGGGCGATGTGGTTTATATCATTGAAGTTAACCCGCGTGCATCCCGCACCATTCCCTTCGTGTGTAAAGCCACCGGGGTTAACCTGGCCAAGGCGGCTGCGCAGGTCATGGTAGGCCACAGCCTGCAAGAGATTGGCCTGACCCTGGAACCCGAAGTGGATGGGTTTTTCGTCAAGGAAGTGGTGCTGCCCTTTAAAAAGATCCCGGAAAACGAACTGGTACTGGGCCCCGAAATGCGCAGCACAGGCGAAGTGATGGGGCATGCGTCGTCATTCGGGCATGCTTATGCCAAAGCGCAGCTTTCAGCCGGTACGCATCTGCCTATGGAAGGCGGCGTGTTGATCAGCGTCAACGATTATGACAAGGGCGCCGCATTACGCTTCGGACGTGACCTGGTGCGCATGGGCTACCAGCTTTATGCCACACCCGGCACGGCGGATACCTTCCGCCGCGTGGGGCTGCCCGTGCAGACCGTAAACAAGGTCTCGCAGGGCGGGCCGCATGTGGTTGATTTGATCTGCCAGAACAAAATCTCATTGATCCTTAACACCCCCCTGGGCCCGGCGGCGCACAGCGACGGCGCGCAGATTCGTATGGCGGCCATTTCGCACGACGTGCCCCTGTTGCAGCCATTGAGGCCATTCATGCCATCCGCAGGAAAGAATTACATTACCGCAGTTTGCAGGATCATTTTAAAGCCCAGGTGAAATAAAAAAGTATCACTTTAAGCGTTGGTCCGGTTAAAACCGCACCCTCATACCCCGATAGATTTAACTTCCCCCTGTTTTTGTTCTTTAAAAATGGGGGAAGGTGCCCTGCGCTCCAATTCCGCAGCCCGGCCCGCTTGACCAGGCACTCTACGACTCACGACGATTCTGTCATTTCGAACGGTAGTGAGAAATCTGTGCCTCAGTCATGCCCCCGCCTCTTTCGAGTCGCAGATTCCTCCCGCTGGACGGAATGACAAAAGTGCTTGGTATGGGCAAATACCATTTGCGCCCGTATTCTCAACCGGTGTGGTCAGCACTTCTGCCTCTCGATTAGACCACTCAGCCCGGCGTGTTAAACTTCCCCCTGTTTTTGTTCTTCAAAAACGGGGGGATTGAGGGGGGTGCCCTGCGCCCCGTCGGCCATGCAAACATGCCAAACACAGGCCAGATTGCTCGCTGTCGCTGGAATGACAGAAATAATTTATTATTAAAATTCGTCTGGATGCGACTGCCAGGTAATGCTGACGCGGCAGCCCCGGTTGGGCGCCGTTTCTATCTTAAACCCGGCCCCAATCAGTTCGGCGCGTTCGTACATACTTGCCAGGCCAAAATGATGATTAACCAACAATTCGGGCAAGGTAATTTCAGCGGGCGCGATGAACCCGACCCCATCGTCAATGACGTTAATTTCAACATATTGCGAAGTAATACTGCCCGTAATTTGCACGCTACTGGCGCGGGAGTGTTGAATGGCGTTCTGGCAGGCTTGCTGAATGATGCGGTAAAGATGCACTTCAATATCCGGCGAAAAATTGACATTGGTATCGGGAATGTTGAGGCTGATGACCATTTCTTCCACGCGTAAATTTTGCAGTGATTCAACCAGGGTGACCAGACCGCTGTACAGGTCGTAATTTTGTTGAATCGGATACAGGCGGCCGATCAAAGCGCGAATGGTCTGCATGGATGACTGGTAGGCATTGGTGACAATGTGCGGTGTATCCATGGGGTCCAGGCTGTCGTTTAACAGCGCCAGCGGATTTAAAACTTCCCTTTGCAGTTCCTCGGCAATTGTTTTGTTTTCCAGTTCCTGTCGTTCGACGCCGGCCATATACAGGCTGCGTAAATGGTTGGCCTGTTCGATGTTGATGAGTGCCAGCGTGGCCTGGCGTGACAGGAAAGTCGCATAATCCAACACCGCCCCGCCTTTTTTACTTTCTCCCAGCAGCCACACGGCCAGTAATCTTTTTTCGGTTTGCAGCGCAACGATAAATTTAATCCAGTCCGGGCAATCCCGGTTGTCGGTACAGTTTTCGGGTTTTTCCAGCAGGTAAATAATCTGGCGGCTGGTGGGCAGATCGGCCGGGCTGAGGTTGGCGGTAATCACCGGCAGGGGCAGCTTGTCTTCACTCAGACGCAGCATGGCAAATTGTTCAACTTCCAATAAGGGCAGCACTTCTTTAATAATCACCTGGCGCAGTGAATTGATATCCAGTGCGGTCAGCAGGGGTTCAAGGCAGGGGGGCGTGTTGGGCCTGCCTGTTGAATCGGCATAAGTCGGATTGTTTGATATCATACCTTTATCTTACCATTGGAACCGTTAAAACCATTATGAAAATATGCCTTTATTATAATTGACTGGACAAATTTATTGGGATGAAAAAAGATTCGTGATTATTGCCGAATTTGACAAATCTCGAAAAAGAGTATAATTTAGCTTACCATGCAAACAAACCGCGAGTTAAACCTGATGATTAATAACAACATCGACAGCATTTCTTTGGAGGCCCTCAAAACAGGCGATCATTATGCATTTGCCCAACTGGTGGATGCCACCTCGGGCAAGATATATCATATGGTTTTTCAGATGCTTGGTAATGCCCAGGACGCCGAAGATGTTTTGCAGGAGACTTATGTTAAGGCTTTCCGCTCACTGGCTGATTTTGAAGGGCGTTCCAGCCTGAAAACCTGGCTTTACCGGATTGCGGTAAACGAAGCCTTGATGTTAATGCGCCGGCGTAATCCGCGCGTGGTTTCGATGGATGAAACACCCGCAACGGATGACAACGAAGTTGATACAATGGAAATTGTAGATTGGTGCTGCCTGCCCGAAGGAGAACTGCTTTCGGAAGAGGCGCGCCGTTTTTTGGAGCGGGTGGTGCAGCAGTTGCCCGAAAATTTGCGGGTGGTTTTTATCATGCGCGACCTTGAGGGTTTATCCGTAGCCGAAACGGCCGAGGCGCTGGGCATCAGCGAAGGTAATGTTAAAACCCGTTTGCTGCGCGCCCGCCTGCGCCTGCGCCAGGATTTATCGTTTTATTTTGGCAGTCGATTGCAACAGGAGGATCTGCGACGATGAGTGAACATATCCATTCTTCAAATTGTAGACATTTACTGGGTAGCCTGTCTGAATATATTGATGGTGAGCTGGAAGCGCGCCTGTGCGCCGAACTGGAAGAACATCTGGAAGGCTGTGAGGATTGCCGGGTGGTGGTAAATACCCTGCGAAAGACGGTTGAGTTATATCACAAGACCGAAGCCGCCGATGAAAGCCTGCCCAATGCCGTGCGCGAACGCCTCTTTTATAAACTCAACCTGGAAGATCACCTGAAACACCCGTGATTTAATAAATAATAAGAGGGTTATCCGGACGGGTAACCCTCTTGTGTTATATTAACAATTTTGTTTAGTTTTTGTTCTGGGCGGCGGCGTGTTCGGCGGTGATTTTCAGGAACTGCCCCACAATATCGCGCAACACACCTTCGGGCAGAGCGCCGACCTGTTGGTGCACCACCTGACCGTTATAAACAAACAACATGGTCGGAATGCCCTGAACGCCAAAACGTCCGGCCCATTCCGGGTTTTCATCGGTGTTGACCTTGGCAATCACCAGGCTGCCGGCCTGTTCTTTGGCCAGCTTGTCAAGAATAGGGGCCACCATGCGGCAGGGCCCGCACCAGGGCGCCCAAAAATCTACAATCACCGGCAATTCGGATTGTAATACGGTTTTTTCAAAAGCGGCATCAGAAACATGTAAGGGTTCGTTTACCATCTTAAACTCCTGTTTGATCATTGAAGAATATCCCGGTTATGGCCGGGTATGTTTTTATTATTAATATTAGATGCCCTGGTTTCAAAAAAGTTACACCTTAAATAAAAATAGTTTTGGAAAATCTCTGTTTGATTCAAAACAATCGGCTCTTGTTCCTGATTTTTATTTAATCGGGTATCATTAGATTAAATATGGATATGGAAATGTTAAAAGACACCTCTGCGGATGAGCCGGTGGCGAGTATCCCGGCTGATGTCTTTCAGCTTGACCTGCGCGAGACTCTGGATAAGATGGCCGCGGGGGTTATGGCTGCATTGCAGGCCGGGCGGGTTTTTGTCTACCTGGCGCATTCCGACGGTGAATTTTTTCTTCCTTTTATTGCCTCCGGTGAGTTAAACCCGGCCGAACGCCAGATTTTTGAAAACCAACAGCTCCATTTTTCAAGCGATGTGCTGGCTTATGAAGTGCTGCATAATCACCGCACCCTCACCACCTATAACGCCATTTCCGACCGGCGTTTATCCCCTTCCATTCTTTCGCAGTTAAAAATCAGATCGGCCGTGGTTTTACCGCTGGTCAAAAACGATATGGCCCTGGGTATGATGATTGTCGACCGGCCGCTGGAAGGTTTTGGTTTTACCCGCGAACATGTTAAGCTGGCCGAGGCGATTGCCAATGCCGCGGCGCTGGCCCTGGATAACGTGCGCCTTTATCAGGAGGCGTCGCAGCGTTTGTTGGAAAGCCAGTCATTACACCAGATCACCCTGGCGCTCTTACAGAAGCTGGAACTGGAGGAAGTGCTCGAAATTGTCTGCAACGAGGCCCGCCGCCTGACAGGCTCGGCCGGCAGTTCGGTCTCATTGATTGAGGATGAACACTGGCTGCGCATTCGATATCTGGTGGGTTCGGGTACGTATACGCAGGGCCGTTTTCCGGTGAACGATTCGCTGTTGGGCCTGGCGGTCCGCCGCGGCGAAGCGATTTTAATTAACAACCCGTCCACCGGCCAACCCGGCGAACGTATGGATGAGGTCATTTCTTTGCTGGCGGTGCCGTTGAAGGTGGGCGGCAGTATCATCGGTGTGTTGGATGTGATTAATAAACAGCCCGGTTTTGCCCAGTCGGATGTGCGCCTGATGGGCCTGTATGCCGACCAGGCCGCCGTTGCCATTGAACATGCCCGCCTGTCGCGCGCTACGGCCGAGATGAGCGTGCTGGTTGAACGCCAGCGCCTGGCGCGCGAACTGCACGATTCGGTTAACCAGTCTTTATATGGCATTTCGCTGCATGCCGAGGTGGCCTCGCGCCAGCTCAAAAATGGCCGCCTGGATGCCGTCGCCAGCAACCTGGACACGCTGCGCTCCATTGTTAAAGACGCCCTCGGTGAAATGCGTTTATTGATTTTTGGTCTGCGCCCGTCGGTTTTGGAGCAAAAAGGACTGGTCGAAGCCATTGAGACCCGGATCAAAATGGTGGAAGAGCGCGCCGGTTTGCAGACCGGCTTTAAGGCGCGTATTTCCGGCAAGCTCTCCGAAAAAGTGGAGGAGAGCATTTATGGAATCGTTCAGGAAGCTTTAAATAACGTGGTTAAACATGCACACGCCGCTCATGTGGTTGTGCATCTGGTTCAAATCGGAGATAATTTGATTATGAAAGTGGAAGACGACGGTGATGGTTTTGATATCAACCGCATTGCCGAAGGCGGGGTGGGTTTTAAAACCATGCAGGAAAGGGCAGCCATGATCGGAGCGCGGCTTTCATTTATCAGCCAGCCCGGCCAGGGTACCACCGTCACAGTGGAGGCCAAACTATGAGCAGTCAAATTAAAATCATGGTCGTTGACGACCACCCGGTAGTACGTAAGGGCATTGTCGCCATGCTCGAAACCGAACCCGACCTCAAAGTTGTGGGTGAATGCGCCAACGGCGCTGAAGCCATTGAGCGCGTTCAGACGCTTAAACCGGATGTGATCCTGATGGATCTGGTGATGCCCAAAGTGGATGGCATTGAAGCCATTAAAGGCATCCGGCAGATCGTTCCCAACGCCTGCATTCTGGTATTAACCAGTTTCAGCGCGGCCGACAAGGTTTTTCCGTCATTAAATGCCGGCGCTATGGGCTATTTGTTAAAGGATTCGGATCCCTCCGAATTGATCAAGGCCATTCACCAGGTTTATACCGGCCAGGCTTACCTTAATCCGCAAATTACCCGCCAGGTGTTAAATATGTTCTCGCAGCCGGTCATCGGGCATGAGGCTGTTGAAGAGGAATTAACCGATCGTGAGCAGGAAGTGCTTAAACACGTGGCGCGCGGTTTGAGCAACGCCGAAATTGCACAGATATTGGTGGTCAGCGAGGCCACCGTGCATTCACTCGTCAGCAAAATCCTGGCGAAACTGCATCTTTCCAGCCGCACTCAGGCAGCTCTGTATGCCTTGCGGCGCGGTATGGTTTCATTGGATGATGAGCAGGTGCTTTAATAACGGCTTTATCGATTTGGCATACAGGGTGTCATTATTTTTATTGATATTTATTAATTCAAGTGCATAAAAAAGGTTGACATAAATACAGCCCTTTTCCTGATGCAAGTGGCTGTTGAAATGGGTACACTAGAATTGTAAATCAAGAAAATATCTGGTGTAAGGAGCCTAAATATGAGACAGGGATTAGTAAAAAACTGGATGACAGGTAAAGTGATTACCACCACTCCGGCGACTCACTTAAATGATGCTCGCCTGGTTATGGATGCCGAAAATATCAGATCGTTACCGGTAGTGCAGGACGGCAAACTGGTGGGCATCGTGACTTATCGTGGACTTTTACGCACTGATGTCTCGGCACTGAGTGGCAAGGTGCCTCAAAAAGGCGTTGATTTTAAAAATTACACCATTGAAGATGTCATGACTCGCGGCGTTATCACCACCCTTCCGCAGGCTGCCATGCCCAAGGCCGCCCGGGTGATGATGGAAAACAAAATTACAGCCTTACCGGTCATGGAACGTGACCAGTTGGTGGGCATTCTCACTTCATCGGATCTTTTCCGTTTTATTCTCGGTGAGATTGACACCTTAAATGAACAGATCACGGTAAAAAATTATATGACCCGCGAAGTGGTCACCCTGGCTCCGCAGGACTCTTTGCTGGAAGCGCACCGTCTGATGGGCGTCAAACGCATTCGTACCCTGCCGGTCATTGATAATGGCAAATTAATCGGCATAGTCACCCGCACCGACCTGATGGGCGCTTCACCTTCACGTTTTGTTTCCCGCAACCATCAGGACGACTCTTTGTTGATCGAGCAGGAAAAAATTGAACGAATCATGTCAACACGCTTGATCACAATTAAAGAAGATGCTAATATTACTGAAGCTGCCCGTTTGATGCTCGAAAATAAAATTCATAGTTTACCTGTTGTGGATGACAAAGGTGAGATGATCGGTGTTATCACCGAATACGATCTTTTCCAGATGATCGTCCAAAAATTCTTCTAATTTGAGGAGTTTTATTTCATGCTCCATACTGTGAAAAAGCCGGCGCCGCCTTCTGAGGATCGCCGCTGGAAAACTGTTGATGCAGCCATGCGTCGGTATGGATATGAAGCTTCGGGCCTGGTCGAAACTCTGCACGTCTTGCAGGAATCTTTCGGTTATGTCAGCGAAGAAGCGTTAACTTATGTTGCCACCTGCCTGAACCTTCCTTTAAGTAAGGTTTACGGGGTGGCAACTTTTTATAGTTATTTTAATTTGAAGGCCCCGGGAAAACATAAAATAGCATTGTGCACCGGTACGACCTGTTATGTTAAAGGGGCCGGTGAAATTGTGGCGTTTATGCGCAGCGAATACGGCCTGGAAATCGGCGAGACCAGCCCGGATGGGCAATTGTCGTTTGATATGGTGCGCTGCGTGGGCGCCTGTGGCATGGGGCCGGTGATGGTGCTGGATGGCGAAGTGGTAGGCAAGTTGACCGTCGCAGAGATGAAAAAGCGCATCCGGGAGTGGTTAAGTCATGACGAATGAAGAACTGCTTGAAATCGTTGAAAATGAACGCCTGAATCTCAGTCGTTACGAGTTTCATGTACACATTTGCGCCGGCACCGGTTGTGTTTCATCCAACAGCGAAGCCTTGTTGCAGGCTTTTGAAGCCCTGGTAAAAGAACGCGGTTTGCAAAATAAGGTGTTGGTAAAACGTGTTGGCTGCCTGGGGCTGTGCGCCGCCGGGCCGATCGTTTCCATTTACCCGCAGGGGCTGCTTTATAAAGAAGTTTGCCTGGCGGATGTGCCGGCCATTTTGGATAGTCTCGGCGCGGAACCGATTGTTGAAAAGTTAATTTCCACCGACATTCCCTTTTTCTATCGCCAGCAAAAAAGCGTTCTGGAAAATTCGGGCAAGGTCGACCCCGAACGGATCGAAGATTATATCGGCCTGGGGGGCTACCAGCCTTTGCTGCGCGCCTTAACCGAAATGAGCCCCACTCGCGTCATTCAGGAAGTGATGGCCAGTGGCCTGCGCGGACGCGGCGGCAGCGGTTTTCCCACCGGGCTTAAGTGGAGTACGGTGGCCAAAAGCAGCGGCGATATTAAATATGTGATCTGCAACGCCGACGAAGGTGACCCCGGCGCCTTTATGGACCGTTCCATTCTGGAAAGCGACCCCAACGTGGTCGTGGAAGGTATGATCATTGCCGCTTATGCAATCGGCGCCGGCAAGGGTTACATCTATGTGCGCGCCGAATATCCCCTGGCAATTAAACGCCTGCGGGCGGCCATTCGCCAGGCCGAACAATTGGGGCTTTTGGGCCGCAACATCTGTAATACCAATTTTGATTTTTCCATTGAACTGCGCCTGGGAGCCGGCACTTTTGTGAGCGGCGAAGAGACCGCCCTGATGGCGGGTCTGGAAGGCAACCGCAGTTTACCGCATTCGCGCCCGCCTTACCCGGCCGTGACCGGCCTGCATGGTAAACCCACCCTGATAAACAATGTGGAAACCTTTGCCAATATTCCCGGCATCATTGAAGACGGCGGCCAGTGGTTTGCCCGCATCGGAACCGATAAAAGCAAAGGCACCAAGGTCTTTGCCCTGACCGGCAAGGTTAACCACACCGGCCTGATCGAAGTGCCCATGGGCATTACCCTGCGTGAGATTATCTTTGAAATCGGCGGCGGCATCCCCGGTGGCCGCCAATTTAAGGCCGTTCAGACCGGCGGCCCGTCAGGCGGCTGCATCCCTGAAGCCTACCTCGACACGCCGGTGGATTATGAATCGCTTAAACAACTGGGCTCGATGATGGGTTCGGGTGGTTTGATTGTGATTGATGACAGTTCTAGCATGATTGACATTGCCCGTTATTTTATTGAATTTTGTATGCTCGAGTCTTGCGGCAAATGTATTCCCTGCCGCGTGGGCACACAGCAGCTTTATCATTTGTTATGCAAATTCTCGGAAGGCCAGGCTGTCGAAGAAGATCTTTATTTGCTTGAAGACCTGTGTGATATGGTGCAGCAATCCAGCCTGTGCGGTTTGGGGCAAGCCGCGCCCAACCCGATTATCAGTACGTTAAAACATTTTCGCTCCGAATACCTGGAGAAAATTAAAAAAACGGGCGTTAAACCGACCGGGGAGGTGTTGGTTTGACCTCACCGCAGAGTATTAAAACCCTCAAAATTAATGATATTCATGTCAGCGGCGTTGAAGGGCAGACCATCCTGAATGTCGCCCGCGAACACGATATTGAAATCCCCACCCTGTGCAACCTGGAAGGGCTTTCGCCTTCCGGTTCCTGCCGGCTTTGTATGGTTGAAATCAAAGGTAGCCCGCGACTTTTGCCGGCCTGTGTAACGCCCATTGAAGAGGGAATGGAAATTTCCACGGATTCTGCGCGTTTGTTAAAATACCGCCGCATGATCATTGAACTGCTTTTTGCCGAACGTAACCATATCTGCGCGGTATGTGTTACCAACGGGCATTGTGATCTGCAAAACATGGCGCAGCGCCTGGGAGTGGACCATATTCGTTTCACTTATCGTTATCCCAATTTGCCGGTGGATGCCTCGCACGCACAATTTGCCGTTGACCATAACCGCTGCATCCTGTGCGGGCGCTGTGTGCGCGTTTGTGATGAAATTGAAGGCGCTCATACGCGTGATATGTGCTGCCGCGGCATTGAAACGTTAATTATTACCGACCTGGGTAAACCCTGGGGAACCTCTGATACCTGTACGAGTTGCGGAAAATGTGTCAATGTATGTCCGACCGGTGCTCTGGCCGAAAAAGGTAAATCGGTGGCTGAAATGGCAAAACGGCGTGCCTTTTTACCTTATCTGGTCATGCGTAGAGAGGTGAGAAAATGAACAAAATACGCTTAGCGACAATCTGGCTGGATGGCTGTTCGGGCTGTCATATGTCTTTTCTGGATATGGACGAACAACTGCTGGATCTGGCCGATAAGGTGGAGATCGTCTACAGCCCGTTGGTGGATGTGAAAGAATTTCCAAAGGATGTGGATATTACCCTGGTGGAAGGGGCAGTCAGCACCGATGAAGACGTCGAAAAAATTCACCTCATCCGCCAGCGCACGCGCATTCTGGTGGCCTTTGGCGACTGTGCCGTAACCGCCAATGTGCCCGCCATGCGCAACCCGCATGACCCGCTTAATGTATTAAACGCGGTCTATAAAGATCGTGAGTTGCTTAATCCGCAAATTCCTGATAAAGTTGTGCCACCTTTGTTAAAACGCGCCCTGCCGCTGCACCACCTGGTGAAGGTGGATCTGTTTGTGCCGGGTTGTCCGCCCTCGGCCAAGACCATTTATCATGCCCTGGCTGAATTGATTGAAGGGCGTCCTCCCGACCTGACAACTCTCTCGCGCTTTGGCGCTTAGGAGCCGCTTTTATGAACCGGAAAATCGTCATTGACCCTGTCACTCGCATTGAAGGTCATGCCCGCATCACCATTTTTTTGGATGACAAGGGCGGCGTGAGCGATGCCAGGGTGCATGTGACTCAGTTTCGTGGTTTTGAAAAATTTGTCGAAGGGCGTCCTTTTTACGAGATGCCCTCCCTGATGGCGCGTACCTGCGGCATTTGCCCGGTCAGCCACCTGATTGCCGCCTCCAAGGCCTGCGACCAGATTCTGGCCGTGCGTATTCCCGAGACCGCCATTTTGCTGCGCCGTATTTTAAACCTGGCGCAAATCATCCAATCGCACGCGCTTAATTTCTTTTACCTTTCCTCCCCCGATCTGCTTTTGGGTATGGATGCCGACCCGGCCGAACGAAACCTGTTTGGTCTGCTGCGCCGTTATCCCGATATCGCGCGAGACGGGGTGCGTCTGCGTCAGTTTGGCCAGCAGATTATCGAATGGATGGGCAATAAACGCATTCATTCCACCTGGGTGGTGCCGGGCGGGGTGGGCTCGCCGCTCACACCGCAGGTGCGCGAACGCATTCTCGCCGAGTTGCCCGAAGTAAAACGGATCATTTTACGCACCCTCGATTGGTATAAAAACCGCATGGGCAGTTACCAGGAATATATTCGCACCTTTGCCAACTTCCCCAGCATGTTTATGGGCCTGGTGGCGGCGGACGGCAGCCTGGAACATTACCACGGCCGTATTCGGGTAGTTTCTTCGCGCGGCAGCATCATAGCCGACCAGTTGGACCCCACCGATTATCCCAATTTTATCGCCGAGGCGGTCGAACCCGATTCTTATTTAAAATCGCCCTATTACAAACCGGCCGGTTACCCCAACGGCATGTACCGCGTGGGGCCGCTGGCGCGGATGAATATTGCCACGCAGTGCGGCACGCCGGGCGCCGACCTGGAACTGGCCGAATTTCACTGCCTTGATCTGGGCGCCGTGCTCAGTTCATTTCATTACCATTATGCCCGCCTGATTGAAATTTTATACAGCCTAGAACAGATCGAAAAATTGTTAAACGACGGCCGCGTTTTGGATGCCAATGTGCGCGCTTATGCCGGGGTGAACAACCTGGAAGGCATTGGCGTGAGTGAAGCGCCGCGCGGCACGCTTTTCCACCACTATAAAGTGAACGCCGAAGGTCTGGTGGAATGGGCCAACCTGATTATCGCTTCGGGCAACAACAACCTGGCTATGAACCGCGGTGTTTTACAAGCCGCCCAACATTATATTCATGGCGATTCGGTCAGCGAAGGCACTTTAAATCGAATTGAGGCCGTTATCCGCGCCTTTGACCCCTGCCTGGCCTGCTCAACTCATGACGACGGCCGCATGGCTTTGCAGGTGCAGCTTTACGCTTCTGATGGAAAACTGCTGCATGAAGTTTTACGGTAACCGGCGGCGGTATTGTGGATAAACCGGTTTTAATCATCGGTTACGGTAATATCCTGCGCGGCGATGATGGCGCCGGCTGCCGGGCGGCCGAATGGTTGGCACAAAACCCGCATGTGACGGCCCTGGCTGATGTGCTCAGTTGCCAGCAGTTGACCGTTGAACTGTCCGAGACCGTCAGCCGTGCGCGCCTGTTGATCTTTATAGATGCTGACAGCCGCCTGCCCGCCGGTACAATAAAAAACCGGGTGGTAACGCCCGATTATTCGTTAAACCCGGGGATCAGCCATTCTTTATCCCCGGCCCAATTATTGGGATTTGCCGCTGTTTTATTTAATAAAACACCGGATAAAGCCGAAATGTTTTTGATAGGTGCAACCAGCTTCGACTTCGTAGATCGCCTGTCTCCTGAAGTTGAAGCTGGTCTGCGCACCC